>JAABTR010000309.1 GCA_011389755.1 Deltaproteobacteria bacterium
CCGGATGCGGGATACCGTACTCCGACCTCGAGACCGTCTTCGAGCCGTTCTTTACCACGAAGAGCCCTGAGCGAGGCACCGGCCTCGGCCTCGCCATCTCGCGGAAAATCATCTCGGAGCTCGGCGGCGAAATAAAAATAGAGAGCACCCTCAACCAGGGGACTTGGGTGATCTTTCGGCTCACAAAGTGTCGAGAGGCCGCACCTTCGCCAGAGCTTAGAAGGGCGCCGCCCAGCGCGCCCGCGCCGCGCGGGCGGATCCTGGTCGTCGATGATGAAGAGGTGATTCGCTTCGTGGTCAAAGCGATGCTCGAGGAAGATCACGATATTATAACCGTCAATTCGGGACGAGCGGCGCGTGATCTCATTGAAAAGGACCAGCGTTTCGACCTCATCTTGTGCGATCTGATGATGAAGGACGTCTCAGGGGTCGAGCTGCACGCCTGGCTCGCTGAGAACTACCCCGACCTGGCCCATGACCTCGCGTTCATAACCGGCGGCGTGTTCACGCGACATGCGGAGCAGTACCTCGCTCACGTGTCCAACATGGTCATTCAGAAGCCGTTTAGCACGGACACTCTTCAAAACGCAGTGCGTGACTGCCTCGAGGGGGCCAAAGAGCCTCGTTGAGGCGTCGCGCATCGCGCCCTCACTCCTGCCGCGTCCGTCCCAGAATGCGGCACGCCTCGTCCCCTTGGCCGAGACTGCACGGACAAGGTTGTCATCGCGCCTACGCAGTCGACACCTTTTAACCCCCGGGTTGAATCATTGGCATGCGCTGTGCTTCTTGAAAACTCGAGAGGGTTCATACGTCGACTCACGTGGAAAGGACAGGGACCGGTCAAAAAGCACCGGATCTGATTTACAGTTCGAGTCCGGGTTCGGGGCGTCCCCGAAACGTCCGAGGACTGTCTGACTCGTTGGTCGATGTTGGAGTTCCGCAGGACGTGAAGGGGATGCCCCGGAACCGGACTGTAAAGCAAGATGATCGGCCCCAAAGGACAGGACCATGGATACACTCGGGCAGACGCATGAGTCGGAAGTGCGCGGGACTGTGATCGCCTGGAGCGAGATGGGCGAGGGTCGCCCGCTCGTGCTGCTCCACGGCCTCGCGGACTCCCGCCGAACCTGGAGACGGGTGGCGCCATTGCTGGCGCGCCGGTTTCGGGTGCTCATGCCCGATCTCCCCGGCCACGGTTGGTCGGGGCGCCCCGATGCGCCCTACACACTCGACTGGCACGCGGAGACGATTGCTCACTGGATGGACGCCGCCCAGGTGGCGAAAGCGCATCTTTGTGGGCACTCCTTCGGCGGCGGGATCGCGCAGTGGATGTTGCTGGGCAACAGATCCCGCGTCGACCGCCTGGCCCTCGTCTCGCCGGGCGGGCTCGGGCATCAGGTGAGCCTGCCGATCAAGCTCGCGGCCTTCCCGTGGCTGGGGCCGGCGCTGTCTCACCCCGTCGTGCGGTTCGGCTCGTTGTTCGGCCAGCAGTTTTTCCCGAGGAGCTTCGGCGTCATGGAGCTAGAAGAAGCGCGCCTTTTCTTTCGCATGCAGGGCATCGACGGCACGTCCCGGGCGTTTCGCCGATCCCTGGCCGGTGTCATCAATCTCTTTGGACAACATATGCAGACGCTTAAACGCGCCTTCGAGGTCAAGTCTCCTCCGGTGATCGCCCTGTTCTGGGGAGCCGAAGATCCCGTCATACCGGTCAGCCATGCCGCGAACCTCCTCGATTGTTCCAGGGGGGTCACGCTCACCACCTACCCTGGATGCGGACATTTCCCGCAGCTAGACAACCCTCGTGCGCTTGCTCGCGATCTCATCGGTTTTTTGTGTGATCCCCTCCGAAGACCCGCGGTCCTCGCGCCCTCTACCGCGAGGATCGAAGCCGGGGCCCGGGTGCGCCCCGCCGAGCAGTCAGTCTGGTCAACACTTGCAGCAAGGTGGCACGCGCCTTCGGTTGAGAAGAGATAGCCCGGCAGCCGCAGCCGCCGTCTGACTCGCCCGCGGACGTGTCTACCTCGGGCGTCGGCCACCGCTCTTCGTCCGGGGGGGCATCTGTCGTGTCGTCCAAGGGCGGCTGCTCTTCGGTCCCCGGGCACAGGGATGTCATGTGCAGCGCGGTGGGGTAGTCGGAGGCTTCGCTCTCATCGTTTTCGTAGGGGTAATTGCTACCAGGCCCGTCACCGGTCCAGGCAAAGGGAAACACCACACACCCCGAGCTGGGCATGGTGGCCCACAGGTTGTCCTCGCCCCAGCCGGCGGACTTCAAGGTCATCGGCTCTCCGCGCAGGCGGCCCTGCCGGTCCACCTCTGACACGACATATTCGCTCGTGATGCCCTGGAATTCGATGGAAGGCGACCATCCCACGAGCAACCGCTCGCTGTCTTCCCCTTGTGTGCTGAAGTACGCCATGTTTGCCAGCCCGGCGCGCTTGTGCTCCGCGCGGCTGGGGTCCGGCTCGGGCAGCGCGAGCCAGCTCCATTCGAAGCGGGTGAACTCCTCGTAAGTGACCTTGCTGCCGTTTTGCTCCACGTAGATCGGGATCTCCTCCGTGATGCCGCGGGGCAACAGCTCTGGCACGGTCAGCGGCAGCCGCATAAACCCTATGGTCTCCGGTTTGGGATCGGCGGCGGGATAGCCGGGCCCCGCCGCCAGCGCGAGCCAGCCATCATCGCCGAGGCTCAAGATCGCCGCTCCCCCGCCCGACAACTCCCAGCTCTTTGCCGGGTGATCGAGGCCCAGCAGTTGCGTGCCCTCGTACTTACATTTTTGGGGATCTTGTGTCACGCCGGGCACCGTGAACCAGGTGATCCCCTCGCATTTCCAATTTTGGTACTGCTTTGGAGACTCGCACCAATCCAGCGTGCAAAGCTCGGCCCACATGTCGTTCGCGCGGTTGTAGGCCATGCGGTTGGCGGGCACGTGCCCGGGGCCGCAGCCCCAGCCATCGGTCACCTTGACGTACTTGTATTCCGGGGTCCTCGCGATGGCGAAGTGCGTCAAACCTTCATGCCGATTGTCGGCCGACGGCCCGGCCGTCACCTTGAGATGGACGAAGTAGGTGTCTTCGGCCTCGTTGAGCAAAAGCTCGTGGTGTCCGTACCTCCAGCCGCCGATGGCGTGGTTGATCCGCACGATCTTGTCCGGAGCGTCTGTCACCTGCCCGCCCGTGTACTCGAAGAGGTACAAGGGGCTGTCGGTCTTTGCGTAGTGCCCTATGGGATAGCAGCGGCCTTCCCAGTCTTCGTTGCAATCGGGGGTCCGCACGGTCTCTAGGAGATCCACGGCGCCGGGCAGGAGCTCGGAGGCCGGAGCCCCCTCGCACAAGATGGAAATAATGCTCCCATCTTTGTTCGTTGCCATCCCGTACACGGCGTCGCATTTCCCATCGAATGAGACATCGCCGACTTTCTCGAACTGCCCGTCTTCGGACACGCGAAACGTGGACACATTGCCGTACTGTTTCCAGGGATCGCCCTCGTCGACCGCCATCCACGCGACCAACAACGTGTCCTCGAAGCTCGCCGAATACATCTGCCGAGGTCCGTTTTGGCACTTTTGCCCACACAACCCGTTTATCCGCTGTGTCCACCTCAGCGTGGGCCCAAGATGCGCGGGCATCTCGAAGCTCTGCGTGTTTTGGACGATATTGGCTTCGCCCTGAGCCGAACCCGCAAAAGCGACCAACGCCGCAGCGCACGCGACCGATTTCAGCGTCTTGAGAAAGGACTGCATCATTTGCCTCCTCCAGCAAAAACTAAGCGTAGCATCTTTTTAGGGGGTGTCTTTGGGGGCACGGGTCATGGGGCAGACACATAGGTCTTGCCCCTACGGGCAAAACCGAATCGAACGGATCACATCTTGCTGCTTATGGACTTTCCGTCCACGTTGAGGCTGGTCCTGTAGTATCTGCGGAATTTTGTGAAATCCCAATCAAAGGATTCGCTCGTCGTCGCGGCCTCGATCACGGACACGAACCCGCCGAAGCTGCCGTGGGTCGCCTTGTTGCCCACCACCGCGGCCCACAGCTGCCGCCCGCGGTTCTCGCTCGAGTACCAGAACCCGTTTTTCTTGTCGTTCCGGTAGCGCAGCACGGCCACGTAGCTGTCCCCTTTTCGACCGATGATCCATTTTCCCCGCTCGATAGACTCGTCGAACCGCTCGGTGGGCCAGTAGAGCGACACCTCGGTGTCGTACTGGTCGAGCCACTGAGCGGACCTTATCTCCAGGTTCGGGAAATAGGTGATCATCGCGACGTTGCCCGACTGCTGCACCCTGGGCAGGTGGGAGTTGGCGCTCGTGGAGCTGCCGGGCTTCCACCCCGGCCCGACCTTGCCCGACTGGGTCCACACGGCGATGTCGTCTGCGGTGGCCGCCCAGGGCCACTGCTGGTAGCCGCGATACCCGGCAAAATAGTCTTGTATCGAAGTCAGCACCGTCCCGCGGTTCTTGTAAATCTTGATATTCGCCGTGGAGATGCTGGAGCTGCGCGAGAAGGTAGCGCCGATCTTCGAGATCCCCTTCGACCAGCTATCGGGCAGATCGGGGATCTCCCGGAACATGTCGAAGTGGTGGTTGGCCTCCAGGTCGTAGAGGTCGACCAGGTAGGTCGTGTCTCCTGCCACGTCGGGGTGGAAATAACCGCCGGAGCTCCACTGAAAGACGGTGCGGTCGACCCGCGACTGATCCGCGTGGATCGTCTTGTGCTGGGACTGGGGGTGACCAAAGGTGAAGGTGGTGTTTACGGACGAGCGCCAGCTCGCGCCGACGTCCCGCAGATCGATGGCGCTCGTGGCGAGGAACGCGCCCACGTAGTCGGTGCCGGTCTGCATCGGACCGATACCCGCGGCTATCCAGGCGATCGACCGTTTTTGGAAGCTCGTGTACTGGGAGGAGTAGTTGCGCCCAGCCGCGGGATAAAAGGCCCCTTTGTCGTTGGTGACGAGGAGCCACTCTCTCATGAGCTTTTTGGCCGCCTGGGTCGCCTTGCTCTTGATATCGCCGTCCTGGGCGAAGTCGGCCAGGTTCAGCAGCGCGCCCAGGGTGTACCGCAGGTAGGTGGAGGAGAAAAATTCGTAGAAACCGTACCTTAGTTTCACATCGAGGTAGTGGCGAAGCCGCTTCTCCAAATTGGCGTCCATGCTCCAGCCCTCCAGCTGCTTGAGCAGGTACGCTGAGGACATCCACAGGACCATGTGGTTCTCGGACCAATAACAGTACT
>JAABTR010000310.1 GCA_011389755.1 Deltaproteobacteria bacterium
GACGGCTTTTTGCAGGGGGTATGTTTTTCGCTTCGCCGAGCATCTGTTTTTAACCAGCTTATGGCGTTAGGTCACCGGGAGAGACTCGTCAAGATCCGAGGGGGACGAAAGAGCGATGGGCAGGTTCGAAGCGAAGACCCGCAGAAAAAAGAAAAGCGAGCCCACCTCGGTGGGTGTCGAGGTGGGCTAACTGTCACTCACTGATCGCTTCGGCGGGGCAAGCGTCGACGCATGCTCCGCACTCGGTGCACTCGTCGTCGTCGATCACGGCGATGTCGCCCTTCATGCTGATGGCCTCAGCGGGACAGGCTTCCACACACTCTTCGCAACCGGTGCATTCGTCTTTGTCGATCTTCGGGATAGCCATCTCTTCCTCCACAAAAAGCGTTGTTGCCGCATAATGTGCATGTTCAATTGCGTTACGGCTAGATAGCACACCGGTGCTATAACATGTGATGCACCCGGATACTACCGCTCGATCCACCCCCTGCGGGAAAAATTGACCGAAGCGAAACGAAAGACGGCGCGTTGTGGCTTGTCGTCCGGATGTCGATTGGTTAAGGCCAAGGTGTGAGCACGAAAACAAACCGCCCCGCCCTCGTTGGCGATTTCGAGGAGCGAGGGGTCATCAAAAAGAGCGCCTCGGTTTTTATCGCCCTTGGATATCCGGCGCCCTACCGGGTGGGGATATCATCTCTCGGGGCGCAGACGATCTACCGCATCTTGAATGAACAGCCCGAGGTGAGCTGCGAGAGATTCTACCTCGGCGACCCTGAAGATAGCGCCGAGCCGACGACCCTGGAGTCCGGTCGCAGCGTGCGGCGGGCGGACGTCTTGGCCTTTTCAATCGCCTGCGAGACCGAGCTGGCCGGCCTGGTCCGGCTCTTGGACAACGCCGGCATTCCGCCCGTGCGATCGGAGCGAGAGGGCCGCTACGCTCCGGTCGTCGTGGGCGGACCCCTCTTGGGCCTCGATCCGAGGCTCGCCGAGCCTCTGGCCGACGTGGTGGTGGTGGGCGAGGGGGAAAAGGCAGCGGCGGCGGTGGGGCGGGCGGTGGCGCTGGGGGCGAAGTCGGTGCAAGACCTGTCGGCGGCGCTCAGGGGCGAAGACGGTGTCTGGATACCCGGATCCGGCGAACCGCCGGCGCCGGCGCTGGCGCCTCGGGAGTGCCTCCCCGCGGCGGCGGCGATCTGGACCCCTCAGGCCGAGCTGGGCGAGCTCTTCTTGGTGGAGGTCGCCCGAGGCTGTCCTCGAGGCTGCCGGTTCTGCGTGATGTCCCGCCGGGCTCGCGGCGCCGGGCCGTTTCGAGCCTGCGAGCCGTCGCGGGTGCTCGCCGCCGTGCCCGATGACGCCCCCTCGGTGGGGCTTTTAGGCGCCGCGGTCACCGACCATCCGCGCCTCTTGGATATCGTCAGGCCTCTCGTAGATGCCGGGAAACGGGTGTCCCTCTCCAGCATGCGGGCCGACCGCTTCGACGAAGCGCTCGCCGAGCTCTTGTCCCGGGGCGGGGCGCGGTCTTTGACGTTGGCGGTAGACGGCGCCTCGGCCAAGCTCCGGGAGCTCATCGACAAGGGCGTGTGCGCGCAGGACGTCCTGCGCGCGGCCCAGGCGGCCCGGCGGCACGGTATTCGCCGGCTCAAGATCTACGCCATGCTCGGGCTGCCGGGTGAGACAGATGAAGACGTGGACGAGCTCGCGGAGCTTCTGCTCGAGCTCTCCGGGGGCGGAGGCGTGTCTGCCTCTGTCCAGGCCTTTGTGCCCAAGCCGGGCACGCCGCTCGAGGCGGAGCCCATGTGCGATCCGGGGGTCTTGAAAAAGCGGTTCTCCAGATTGCGCAAGCGCCTCAAGGGGAGGGTGCGTCTTTTGCCCACCTCGATCCGCTGGTCGACCATCGATTGGCGATTGGCCCACGGGGGAAGCCGCTCAGCGCTGGCGGCGCTGCGGGCCGGGCGCGCGGGCGGCGATTTTGCCGCCTGGTCCGAGGCATTGGAATCTTTGGGCTTAAGTCGCGTTCGTTTCGGTCGCTCCTAGTTTAGGGATGGTCGAGGAGCTTTTAGGGGGAAAGGTGCGAACGCATTGAACGAGATAGAAGAGCTCACAAGAGTCGACTGTATGGTCGCGGAAACGCAAAGCCCACAAAGAGACCCCCGCACCCGGCGGATTCTATTCGTGGACGACGAGAGGATTTTGCTCAAAGCGTTCACTCGGGCGCTGCGCAAGAGCGAGTACGAAGTGCACACGGCCGGCTGCGCAGCCGAAGGGCTGGAGGCCGTCAAGTCCACCCAGTTCGCCGTGGTCGTCTCCGACCTCCGCATGCCCGGCGTCGACGGGGTGGCGTTTCTCGAGTCCGTGCGCACGGTCCAGCCGGAAGCGCTCCGAATCCTGGTTTCGGGCAAGGGCGACTTCGAATCCGTCGTCGAGCTCATCAACCGGGTGGGGCTGTTTCGCTTCGTGGTCAAGCCCTGGGACATCGCCGACCTGCGGGCGACGATCCGGCTCGCCGTGGAGCGCTACAACCTCTTCGACGACAACAGGCGGCTCAACGGTCTCTTCGCATCGAAGTGCTACGAGCTGTCCGAGCTCAACGCCAACCTGGGCAGGCAGATCCAGGAGCGCACGTCGCTGCTTTTGTTGGGCCTGATGAACGCGCTCGACCTTCGGGACACCGACACCCAGTGGCACTCCCGAAGGGTGGCTCTGTACTCGAGGCGTCTGGGCATCGAGCTGGGGCTCGAAGGCGAAGAGCTCTTGGCGGTGGAGCGGGGGGCTTTGTTGCACGACGTCGGCAAAATAGGCGTTCCAGACACCATCCTGCTCAAGAGAGGTCAGCTGGTTTCGGACGAGCGGCGCGAGATCGAGAGACACGCCGAGCATGGGTTTCGGATTCTGGGAGGAATCGAGTTTCTGGGCGAAGCGCGCGAGATCGTCAGGCAACACCACGAGCACTTCGACGGGACCGGATACCCCAGGGGGCTCGCCGGCGATGAGATCATCATGGGCGCGCGCATCTTCGCGGTCGTCGACGCCTACGACGCCATGACCACTGACAGGTCGTACCGCGTCGCTCGGTCCCACGGTGAGGCCTCTTTGGAGCTCGAGAAGATGAAGGCGACCATGTTCGATCCGCGCGTCGTCGAGGCCTGGATAGGGATCCCCGAGGAAGAGATCACCGCGATCCGAGAACAGGTGAACGCCGGCGGAGGATTGGACTAGCGCCGACTTCGCGGGAGCCGTTTTTCGCGAAGAGGGCCGATCGCTGCGGTTTGTTGCCCCCGGGCGATCCTGCTGTTACATTTTCAAGTACAGTTCGTAGTCGATTCGCGCTTTGTCGAGACCGGTCGGTCTGCCCTTAGTCGGGCGGTTTTTCGGCGAGCAGGGTGAAAACGCGCGTTGGACGATGCGTCGAGGCAGGTGCCGCGTTGAAGATTCTAGTCGTTGATGATTCGAGGGCGATGCGCTCCTATGTTCGCGGAGCGCTAGGGGGCGCCTTTTCGTGTGAACTCGTCGAGGCGGTGTCGGGTTTCGAGGCGCTGCGCCTGTTGCCCCGGGAGCGGTTCGACCTCGTGATCACGGATATAAACATGCCGGACATCAACGGGCTCGAGCTGGTCCGGTTCGTTCGAACCTCGACCAAGCACTCCCACGTGCCGGTCCTCATCATTTCGACGCAGGCCTCGGCTCGAGATCGCAAGAAACTAAAGGATATCGGAGCAGACGGCTTTTTGGCCAAGCCGTTCGAACCCGAAGAGCTCGTCGAGAGTGTGCGACGGCTCATCGAGGCGCCGGGAAGCGGCGAAAACGGGTTGGACGAAGATGGGTGACGGAAATAAAGGCGCCGGCCCCAAAGCCCTTCAAGAGTTCTTGTCGGAAGCTCAGGACATCACTGAGAACCTCGGCAACAACCTCATGACCATCGACGCGGCCCTCAAAGAGGGCGAACCGGATCCCGATCAGGTCAACGAGGTGTTTCGGGGGATGCACACCCTCAAGAGCCTCTCGGGCATGTTCGGCGTAAAACCTCTGTCGAGACTCGCCCACAGTGAAGAGAGTCTGCTCGAGGAAATCAGGCTCGGGAGGAGACCCCTCGACGTCGGGCTGCTCGATATTCTCTTCGAGTCGGTGGAGCTCATCACCAAGATTTTGGGAATCGTGGGAGAGTCGAGCGATGTCTCGGCCGCGGACGGGCTCTCCCGCGTCGATGAGCTCATCGAGCGCTTCGGCGGCACCAAAGAAGAGCCCCAGCAGGATTTGGGCGGCAGTTTCGCGTCATCGGCGCAGCGGGCCCACGCTCCCGAGGAGCTTCTCCCTCCGGAGGTCCTCGAGGTCCTCACCGAGTACGAAGAGCATCGACTCCGCACCAACCTCGAGCGGGGAACCCAGCTGTGCTATGTGCACACCCGGTTCGATTTGAGCTCCATCGATGTCGACCTCGAGTCCATCAAACACAAGCTCAAGCCGGTCGGAGAGATTATCACCTACCTCCCCTCCACCGAGGGCGACGAGCCCGACAAGCTCGCCATCAACGTCATCTTGGCGCTTTTTGGAGACAAACGCTCACTTGAAGAAGCCCTCGAGGGTCTAGATGCGCAGATCGAACGCATCGAACCCAGGGCCGACTCATCCGTGCCTCCGCGCGTGAGTGGCGATTCGGTCCCGGCCGTGGAGGTGATGTCGTTGGAGCCCGAACCCCAAGAGGGAGCCGAAGACAGCCGCGAAGAGCTCGCCCAGCGGGAGAGCTCCGAGGCCTTGGTCAGCCTGAGGTCTGTCAGCCAAACGGTCCGGGTCGATATCCGCAAGCTCGACAGGCTCATGAACGTCGTCGGAGAGCTCGCCATCGTGCGCAGCGCCATCGGTCGCATCAGCGAGGAGCTGCGGGCCCTGTCCGGGCGCAGCGATCTGTCCATCGAGCTGCACCGCATCAACAGCGGATTCGACAGGAGGCTCGCGGAGCTGCGCGAGGGCATCCTCGAGGTGAGGATGGTCCCCCTCGGGCAGATGTTCGACCGGCTCGCGCGGATGGTGCGGAAGGTGTCTCGGGAGCTCTCAAAGGATATCCATTTCGTGATGAGCGGGACAGACACCGAGGTGGACAAGCTCATCATCGAGGAGCTGTCCGACCCGCTGATGCACATCATCCGCAACGCCATCGACCACGGAGTGGAGGGCGCCGAGGTCAGACGGTCGGCCGGCAAGCCCGAGCGGGGGACCGTGGCGCTGACCGCGTACCAAAAAGGCAATCACGTCGTCATCGAGGTCGAGGACGACGGCGGCGGGATCGACCTGGAGCGCCTCGTGGAGGTGGCCATCGCGCGCGGCGCGATCACCGAGGAGCAAGGTGAGGGGCTGTCTCAGCGTGAGCTGATGAACCTCATCTTTTTGCCTGGTGTCTCCACGGCGAGGACCACGACCGAGATATCCGGGCGCGGCGTGGGAATGGACGTCGTAAAAAACAACATCGCGTCTTTGGGCGGCGTGATCGAGGTGCAGTCGGAGGTGGGCATCGGGAGCAAGATGACCATCACCTTGCCGGTGACTCTGGCCATCATCCCCGCGCTGCTGGTGGTGGTTGCGGGAAACACCTACGCGGTGCCGCTCAACACCATCGCCGAGGCGCTCTTTGTCTCTGAGCACCTCGTCCGCACCATCATGGCCACCGAGACGGTCGTCTTGAGGGGCCAGACGCTCCCCCTCGTGCGGCTCGACGAGTTTTTCGGCGTCCCCAGGCCGGGGAAGATAGGCGACGATTCGAGGGTGCTGGTGGCGTCACTGGGGCAAAAGCGGATCGGCCTCGTGGTGGACGCGCTCATCGGGCAACAGGACGTGGTTATCAAGCCCTTGGGGCGGAGCCTCAGCTCGGCGGATTGCTTTTCCGGAGCGACGGATATCGGGAAAGAGCAGCTCGTTTTGGTGCTCGACACGGCCGCGGTCATCGAGGATGGCCGCGGTCTCGCTGAGACGAAGGTCGACGGGCGCACCTCAGCTGGAGAATGGGCATGACGGCCGCAATTGAAAGAAGGGCGGAGCTCGCCGACGTTCTGACGCGTTTTGCCGACCGATCCGACGATCCGCAGCGCGCCGGGGTCGACGAGATCGGGGCCATTTGCTTCACGCTCGGGGATGAGGAGTTCGGAGTCGACTTGAATCTGGTCAGGCAGATAGTCAAGCCGCCGCCGCTGACGTGGGTGCCGCGGGCGGAGCCGGATATTCTCGGAGTCGTCTCCATTCGAGGCTCGGTGGTGACCCTTTTGGATTTGCGGCAGGTCATGGGGGTCGAGCCGACAAACTGGCCCCGCATGGCGCGAATCCTCATAGTCGAGCTCGAGGGCGAACCGCTCGGGCTCTTAGTGGACAGCGTGACGCACGTGCGGAGCTTCACCGCCGAGATGCTCGAGCGCGAGCCCGGGTTACTCGGAGGCTCCCGAGGGGACTTCGTCGCGTGTGTTGCCCGTCCGGGCCCCGATGACGTCGTCACCATCATCGATCTGGATGCAGTCATCGAGCAGAGGTTTAGATGAAGTTCGCGGTACCGTCTCTCCCGGCGAGCAAGGAGCGCAAGCTCATCGGTTTCTATGTCGAGGACGTTCACTACGCCATCGACATCATGTCCATCCGCGAGATCATCAATCCCGTCGGGCTCGTGCCGATACCCACGGCGCCGCACTACGTCATCGGCGTGGCTGATCACAGAGATGCGGTGGTGCCCGTCATAAATCTGCGGCGCCGTTTCGGTGCCGCGCCACTCGAACCCTCGCGCAAGACCAAGTGGATTCTCGTCAAGTTGGGCCTAAGGGACGTCGGGCTCGTCGTGGATCGCGTCTCGGAGGTGCTGCGGCTGAGCTTACAGCAGCGCCGGGAGACACATCCTTTGATGCAAGACAGCGTCGAGCTTTGGATTTCGGATGTCTATTCAGGCGCAAAGGGTTTGATTTTCGAGCTCGATGTCGAAAAAATCGCCGACTCTGCGATTGATTACGCCGGCGAAGCGGCCAGGAGCGAGCACTCGATATGAGCACACTAGAAGACACGAAACGCAGGATGCGAGATCCGAGCCCCGAGGTGCGCAGACGAGCCGTGATGTCGCTTGAGCAGGCCTTGGGTCCCGAAGCTGACGAGCTCATCATCGAGGCCCTGGGAGATGAGGACTGGCGCGTGCGCAAGGAGGCGGTGAGCTTGGCAGCTGTGTCGGCGCGCAGAGGGGACCTCCTCGACAGCCTCGTCCAGTCCATGCTCCAAGAGGAGAACGTGGGGCAGCGCAACGCGGCGGCAGAGGCTCTGGCCTCGGCCGGGCGTCCCGCGGTGGACGCCATTTTGGGCGCCATGAGCCGTTTTGATGAGTCGGGCCGCAAGATCGCCTGTGAGGTGCTGGGGGCTTCAGACGACCCGCGGGCGGTCGATGCTCTGGCCGGTATCCTCGACGATGACGACACAAATGTGAGAATGTGCGCCGCGGAGTGGCTCGGGGAGATCGGAGGCCGCAAGGCGGTGGACGCTCTCTTGCCCTGTCTGGCAAGTACGGACAAACTCCTGGTGCTCGCCGCGCTACAATCTCTCAACACGATAGGCGAGAACATCGAGTGGGCCTCGCTCGAGCCGTTGGCCGGAGAGTCACTCTACGGAGACGAGCTGCTTTTGGCCCTGGGGCGGTCGGGAGCCCCGCAGGCCGCCGATTTCATCGTCAGGGAGCTGTCGAGGAGCCACGTGGCGGCGCGGGCCCTGGAGCTCCTCCACGGGTCGGACTCAAAAGGAGCCCAGGCGGTCTACAGGGTCTTGAATGCGGCCCCAGAGACCGTCCTCGACCTGCTCGCCGAGAGAGCGGCCGAAGAGGAGCCGGTGGAGAGGCAGGCGGCGGCGCGCTGCCTGATGTGGTCTCGCCGCGCCTCACACATGCCCCGTATCGTCGCGCTGGCGCGCAGCGAGTCGATGTACCCGCTGCTGCTCGAAGAGCTGGGCAGCTGGGGCGATGACGCGGTCGATGAGCTGGAGAGGATGGCCGCCCGAGAAAGTGGCAGGGAGTTGGCGTCGGTGCTTGGGCTGCTGTCACGGCTCGTCGGTGAAGAGGAGCGCTCGAGGTTCGGGCCGCTGTTCGCGAAACACCTGGTGAGTGAAGACCCCGTGGTGGCCACGGCCGCCGCGGGAGCTTCGGCCCGTTTCGGTGATGTCAGTGATGTCGCGAGACTCGTGGAGCTCATGAAATCCAAAGATCCGAGGGTCAGCCGAACCGCGAGCTTGTCGCTGGCCGAAATGGGTCGCCGCTTTCCGGAGGTCGTGGCTGAGAAGATGAGGCAGCTCGACATCGAAGGTTCCGAAGGGGTTCACATTTGCCGGGTGCTCGAGGTGGTGGGAGACCCAGGAGACGTGGGGCGCCTCTCCACCGCGATGACTTCTCCGAGCCCTCGCTTGCGGCGGGCCGTCATCGTGACCTTGGCCGAGATCGCGAGGGAAGAGGCCCTCGACAAGATCTCACTGGCGCTGACGGACGAAGATACCGGAGTGCGCATGGCCGCGGCGTCGGCGTTGGCGCGGGTGGGGCCTGCAGCCTCGGACACCATCGTCTCGGCGCTGCGCACCTCGGAAGGTCCCGTAAAAGGGGCCCTCATTCGCGCCTTGGGGAAGGTGGGACACCCCGAAGCCTCGGGGATCCTCCGCGGTCTGCTGCGAGGGCCGGCCGACGAGGCGATCACGGCGCTCGAGGCGGCGGGCCAGCTCGAGCTGGATCCCGGGCAGATGCTGGGCGAGATCCTCGGACACCCCGATGGAGAGGTCGTCAAGCAGGCCTTGTCGGTGCTCTCGGAATCCGTGCCGAACGAGCGGCTCGCGGGGCTTTTGGAGCACCCGGCGTGGGACGTGCGGCTCGCGGCGGTCGAAGGGCTGGAGGTTCGGGATTTGGACCAAGACCTGGAAGACGCGCTGCGCGACCGGTTGGCCCGAGAGGACGACGACCTGGTCAGAGAGGCGATACGTCGTCTCCTCAGTAGGACGAGGTGACGCAGGTGAGACTCGGAGATCCTGGCGTGAGGTTGTCCGTCGAGCGGTTTCGCTTGATTCGGGACATCATCAACGGACGGTATGGAATCTGGTTCTCCGATGAGCACCGATATCTCATGGAGAGCCGTCTGGGCGAGCGAATGGTCCAGCTGGGTCTGGAGTCCTTCGATGACTACTATTACTTCATCAAGTACAACCCGGACGGGGAGACCGAGATCGAAGAGGCGGTCGACGTCCTGACGACCAACGAGACGTATTTCTTTCGCGAGGATTATCAGCTCCGGGCTTTTGCCGGGGAGCTGCTGCCCGAGATGCACCGAAGGCTCGCGGGCAGGCGCAAGCTCATGATCTGGTCCGCGGGGTGCTCTTCGGGAGAGGAAGCCTACACGATAGCCATCCTCGTCAAAAATTCGGGGCTCTTCGAAGGGTGGGACGTGCGGATCTTCGGCAGCGACGTCAGCAAGAGGGTGCTCGCCCGCGCCCGAAGCGGTGTCTACCGAACAACCTCCTTTCGGACCACCCCCGAGGGGATTATCAAACGACATTTCTCCGAACACTCGGGGGGGATGCGCGTCAACGACGACATCAGGGCGCTGTGCAACTTCGGTCACCTCAACCTGTTGGACGCGGACAAGAGCGTCCTTTTGGGCCGCGTCGATGTGATTTTCTGTCGCAACGTGATGATATATTTCGACAAACGATCTAAACTCAGAGCGATATCTATGCTGTACGACAGGCTGAACAATGGGGGATATCTTTTGCTGGGTCATACCGAATCCCTTTTGAATCTGTCCACGGCGTTCGAGCTGGTGCACACCAGCGAAGACCTCGTCTATCGCCGTCCGGAGGTCAGCCATGGATAGAGACGATATCCGAGTGCTCATCATCGATGACTCGGCCTACAACCGCAAAGTGCTCGCTGAGATCTTCGAGCAGACGCCTGGGATAACCGTGGTCGGAAAGGCCCGGGACGGTGAAGAGGGGTTGCTTCAGGCTTTGACGGTCCACCCGGACGTGATCACCTTGGACCTAGAGATGCCTCGCATGGACGGATTCACGTTTATGAGGCTCATGATGGCCAAGAAGAGAATCCCGGTGATCGTCATCAGCGCCCATTCCCAGCAGGAAAACGTTTTCCGCGCCCTGGAGCTTGGGGCGTTGGATTTCGTGGCCAAGCCGTCCAAGCGGATATCGCCTGAGATTCGAGAGATTCGCGACGAGGTCGTCGAAAAAGTCCAGCTCGCGCGTCTCTTGCGCAGCGATTCGTCCCACGGGCCGTCGCCTGTGGACAACGCGGAGACGCTGCCGCCGAATTTCGTCATCCCCGAGGTGGCTGATACCGGGCCCTCGCCTGCGCCCAGGAGGACGGTGGGGCTGCGGGGAGAGACCATGGCCCGCAGGGTCGTAATCATCGGTTCGTCCACCGGAGGACCGGCGGCCCTCACGAAGATTCTCAAGGAGCTCCCCGGCGATCTCGACGCCGCGGTGGTGATCGCCCAGCATATGCCGGCGGGGTTCACCACCACCTTTGCCGAGCGGCTCGACAGGCAGTGCGCTGTCGGCGTCAAAGAGGTTGAGGACGATGAGCCCTTGTACGCGGGGATGGTGTACATCGCGCCGGGAAATAGGTGTCTCGAGCTGTCACGTACCGATGGGGGGCTTCACATTTGTGCGGTCGACCCCGACGGCGAAGACAAGTATGTGCCCTCGGTGGACCGCTTGTTTCGAAGCACGGCCTTTGCGGCCGGGACCGAGGCCTTGGGGATCGTCTTGACCGGTATGGGTGACGACGGCTCACGGGGGGCTGTGGTGCTGGCCCAGCTCGGGGGGGAGGTCGTTGCCGAGGATGAGAGCACGGCTGTGATCGCCGGCATGCCGCGCTGCGCTGTCGCCACCGGGGCCGTGGGGCAGGTGGCTCGTCTCGAGCACATGGCGGCCAT
>JAABTR010000311.1 GCA_011389755.1 Deltaproteobacteria bacterium
GGCCTCTTCAGCGGGTGTTGGATCGGCTCCGCTCCCACACCCCATCCCCGCAGAAGCCGACAGTGCCAGAATCGCGATTGCTAAAATTCGCATCCATCGGTTCAACAACATGGCTCGCTCCTTAATCTCGTTAGTGTTGCTGGCGCACCTGCTCACTGGTTGAGCCGGTCTCGCTGCCTCGATGGCGCGGCAACCTGTGTGCCAGCAAAGTTCAGTTTCTACTGAAGTGTATATTGTCATATTCTTTTGACTCATTTCAAAGAATCCAGATCAGTGATCGCAAAGGATTGGTAGGATTGGTGACAGTGATAAGCAGTTGACTCCAAGGCCCCCAAGGGCCGCCCCCCAGCCCCCATGATCAGATTTCCCGGGGGGCATCGTCCTTGGCCAATGCGGCCCTGAGCGCCTGGGCAAAGACCGGGGCGGCCTGCACGGGCGGCACGACGGCGAGAAACGCCCCATTTTCTTTCAGGCTATCGGCCGTCTCCTCGTCGTCTGCCGTCGCGATGAAGAGGGCATTGGGGTTGATGCTCCGAACCTGCTGAGCGAGGGTCCGGTTGGAGGTTCCGCGCAAAAAGGCGTCGCTGATGGTGGAGAGAATGACTCGGGCGCGAGCAATGCCATGGTGTCGCAGCGTCTCGGGGTTGCTGATGTCTCCGTAGACCACGCGCACGCCATGGGCCGTGACGGCCGCGTGATCCTGCAGGTTGTAATCCACGACCAGGATTCGGGACAAAAGCTTTGGGTTCGTTCGTTTGAGTTCATCGGCCAAGGCCTTTGCATTGTAAAAAAAGCCGAGCATCACGATATCGGCGCCGGCCGTTCCATCGCCCGATCCGTCCTCGGGCCGCCCAGCCGCGACACCTTCGAGCGCCCCTTTTATCCCTCCCGTGGGCACCTTGCGCCCCGGCAGGAACCGCCCGAACAGGCCCGCCAAAAGGTAGTTGTTGGCGATACCGAAGCTCGTCACCACCACCGAGAGCATCATGGCATAGGAGATGACGGCGCCCTGCTCCGGGCTCAAAGCGCCGCCCGCGATGCCGATGGGCACCAGCAGCAGTGTGAACTCGCTGAGTTGTGAGAGGTTGATGGGAACCGCCAGGGACACCATGGACCCAAGCTTCGCTGCGAAGAGCGTGGGGGTGAAAAGGAGCATGCGAACGAGGATGACGATGCCCACCAGCGACAGGGACTGGAGCATGACCTCCAAGGTGGGGCTCGGCAGGGACATCCCGAGCGCGACGAAGAAGAGGGCCATGAAGAAATCCCGCAGGCTCGAGACCTTGGCCAACACCTCCACGTGGTTCGGCAAAGCCCCCACCGTGAGGCCGGCGATGAGCGCTCCCATCTCGGCCGAGAGCCCGACGAGGCTCATGGCCTGAGCACAGACGAAGCACCAGCCGATGGCGACGAGGGCCATGAGATCCGGCGCTTTGGAGACGGTGGCCATGACGCGGCCGAGCACCCAGCGGGCGAAAAGCACGAGGATCACCACGGCCCCGAGGCCGCCTCCGAGCATGAGGACCAGGCTGGTCGACTGGCCACCCGTCGTGGAGGTGGCGTAAGACAGGGCGAGCACGGCCCAGATGTCCTGGGCGATGAGCGTGAGGACGGTGATCTTGCCCGCCTTGGTGTCGAGATCGAACTTGTCTCCGAGCAGCTTGACGACGACGGCGGTGCTGCCGAGAGCGCAGGCCACGGCAAAATAGAAGAAGCTCGACGCATCCTCACCGAGGCCGGGGATGACGAGGCCCAAAGCGGAAGCCGCGTACTGGACGCCAAGCACCGCGCCGATGGCGATGGGGGCCTGCAGGAGGAGGGCGAGGGCCGTGCGAGGCCCGAAGCGCAGGATGCCCCGCAGGTCCATCTCCAAGCCTATGATGAACAGCAAGAACACCAACCCGAGGTGGCTGATGTGCTCCATGGTGTGCACCGACGCGGTGAGCCACTCGGAGGCCAAGGCGCTGAGCACCAGGCCGGAGACGATGTAGGCGAGAAGTGCGGGCAGGCGCAGCAGGTTGAACAGCACCATCACGACGCTCGACGCCACGATGGCGAGGCCGATGGCCGAGACCAAGTCCAACCCGGCCCCGCTCCCGCCTCCACCGGCATGAGCCACTGCGGGCAGAAGCGTTATCATCGAAACAGGCAAGGCAACTGCTCGCGCGCTCATATCGGCAGCCCTCCCGTAAACCGGCGATCACCTTCGAAACGGGTATCCATGGATTTTAAAAATAGCATGGTTTTCCCGCGCGCCAGCGCCTGGTGCTCGTGATTTTGATGGCGCTCGGGGTGGACGGGGTGGACGGGGTGGACCCAGTGGACGGTGGACTTTGGTGGACGGATTTGACTCAGGTTGCGAAGTCTTCGACAGTTTTCGGGCGGGCGTTGACGCCTGGGGTCTCGGCGCAGCTCCTCCAGACTAGCTCGTGCCGAGTGCGGCTAAACCTGTCGATATAACGCTCGACAAAGCGCACCGTGACGTCATGAACGAGCTGCGCCACCTGAAAACTCTTCAGCCTCTTGTAACCGCCGTGTTTTTGAATCAGCCGCATACCCCCCCTTTGACCATTCGCCGCCAAAGTTTCCCTTACCCCGCTTTTTTTTCCGTCCACAAGTCCACGTGCGTCCACGAAGTCCACGTGCGTCCACAAAGTCCACCAGTCCATCCGTCCACCGCTAGCTGTCCACTTTCAACGCCGCAAAACCGAAAAATTCCCTATCTTCGGCTCGGCCAGCGCGACGAAGTCCCGGTAGTGCATCTTGATGAGTTCGGTGTGGGTCCCCGCGGAGAAGGCGATATCTTCGTCTTTTTCAAGCTCGTCAGATGAGTAGACCGCCATCCCGTAGAGGCGACCGAACGGTGGCATCGCGCCGGGGGCGCAGTCGGGAAATGTCTCCACGAACTCCCGCTCGGTCGCGAGCTCGGCCTTTTTTACGCCGGCGACCTCCTCGAGCCTGGTCAGCTCAATGCGATGGGATGCGGGCAGCACCGCCATGGCCATTTTATTGTCGAGCTTGACCATCACCGTCTTGGCGAGCTCCCTCCCCGGGATGTGAGCCTTGGCGGCGATCTCCTGCGCGGTGAACGCTTTGGAGTGCGAGATGCTGACGTATCGCACACCGCGCTCGTCCAGGAAATTCTTGAGCTTCTGGATTGGCATGACCCCTCCCCCTTTTTGTTGTTCGAGTCGACCTTTGACGTCGTGGGAACGTCTTCGAATGCACCTATCTGGAGGAACGTAACTACGATGAGCGCATCCAACCACATTCGCCGCCGACAAAACCGCCGGCCCTTGCGAAAAGCCCTCCGGCTACTTTGTCAGGAGCAACCGCGCGTCCACGATGGAGAGTCCGTCATGCCGGACGATGATCGGGTTGAGGTCGAGCTCTTGGATTTGGGGGTACGCCTCGATGATGCCGGAGACCGTGAGCAAAAGCTCGATGAGCGCCTGTCTGTCGATGGGCGGCTTGCCCCGAAATCCACTCAGGATTTTCGAAGAGCGGATCTCGTCGAGCATCATCTCGGCCGCTTTGGGCGTGATCGGTAACACGCGGAAAACCACGTCCTTGAGCACCTCCACAAAGATGCCGCCGATCCCGAACATGATCACCGGCCCAAACTGGGCGTCTATCTTGGTGCCGATGATCACCTCGACTCCCGGCTCGGCCATGGGCGAGACCAAGACCCCTCGAATATCCGCCTTTGGCTCATAGCCCAGCGCCGCCGCGACGATGTCGTCGAACGCCTGTGTGACCGCGTCCTGCCCCTCGACGCCCAGTCGAACACCCCGCGCGTCGCTCTTGTGCACGATCTGTGGCGAGACGATCTTCATCGCCACCGGCCCGCCCAGCTCTTTTGCGAACGAAGCCGCTTCTTTTGCCGTTTTCGCGAGTCTCTCATCGGGGACCTTCACGCCGTGGAGACCGAGCAAGCGCTTGGCTTCATGCTCGAGCAAGAGGCCTCGCCCCTCTTTTCGAGACTGGGCGATCATGGCGTTGCCTTCGTCCTTGGCATCGTGTCCCCAATTGAAAACAAAGGTCGACTTGCGCTGCCAGTCGCTGCGGTGACGGCCGTACTGGCTCAGGGTCGCGGAGCACTTGCAGGCGATCTCCAGCGAATCGTAGACAGGGATGCCGTAGTACCGAAGCAAATCCAAGGAGTGAGGCCGGGCGTGATTGTAGAGGCTGTGCACGACGATCGGTTTTTGTGTCTTGAGCACGAGCTTGCCCAACTGGTGGGCCGCGTCTTCCTCCTTGAACTTCAGCCTCTCGGCAAAGCGGATGCCGTAACCGCCGAAGAGCCCCACCATCAAAAGCCCACCGATGCTTTCATCCCGCAGCAGGATGCGAGCGGCCTCGGCAAACACCGAAGGGTCGGCGTCCGTGGCTCCCGCCACGTCGATGGGATTGCGAAGCGACGCGTTGGGACCCAACAATTTGCGCAATCTCTCCTGGGTCGCCTCCCCGACCGCGGGGATATCGACTCCATGATCGTTGAGCACGTCCGCGGCGATCGTGGCGTGCCCGCCGCCGTCCGCCAAGATAGCCACGCTATTGTTTTTCATCGGCGGCAGGCTCGACAGCGCCTCGGCCACTGGAAACAGCTCGTCCGAATTTAAGATGTTGATGATGCCCGCTCGCCGAAAAGCGGTGTGCGCCACCTCCGAGATACCGGCCAGCGCCCCGGTGTGGGAGCCGGCGGACTGGGCCCCGGTGACGGAGCGGCCGCTCTTGAGCAGCACAATGGGTTTCTTTCGGGTGGTCTTGTAAGCCTGCTGCAAGAATTTTCGGCCGTCCCGCAGCCCCTCGACATAGATGACGATGGCCCGTGTCTTGGGATCCTCGGTGAAGAACTCCAAGTACTCGTGAAACTTAATATCGGCCTCGTTGCCGACCCCCACGTAGTAGGAAAAACCCTTTTGACTCTTCAGCGCGGCCTCTGTGATGAGGTGCAAGGCCATATTGCCGCTTTGGGAGATGAGCGCGAGATCCCCCTTGGGGATACCCGACAGCCCCACCAGGTTCATGTTGCTGTGAACGCTTATCATGCCCGAGGTGTTGGGACCGACGAGCCGAACGCCATGCTCGCGCGCCACCTCCACCATCTGTCTTTCGAGCTTTTTGCCCTCCTCGCCCAGCTCTCCGAACCCACCTGCGATGATGACAGCGCCGGCAATTTTGCTCTGTCCACACTCGGCGAGCAGAGAAGGGAGCGTGCGCGCGGGGGTCGTGATGAGGGCCAGGTCGACCGGCCGGCCGATGTCCGCTATCGACTTGTGGCACTTGAGCCCCAAGATGCGGTCTTCTTTGGGGTTGACCGGATAGATATCGCCTTCGTACTTGCCCTCGAGCAGGGTGCGAATCGCCTGGAACCCGCGCTTCTTCTCGTCCCGGGAGGCTCCCACGACGACGACGGACTCGGCGTTAAAAATCCGTTCGAGGCTCATGTCATCTCCCCTCGTACTTCGGCTTACGTTTCTCGGCGAATGCCCGGATCCCCTCAGCCCAGTCCTCGGTGTCCATGCACGCCAAGATGGCATCCGCCTCGAGCTGCAGCGTCGTTTCCAGATCGATGCCCGAAGATTGCTGCAGGCGTTTTTTTGCGAGCTCCATAGACAAAGGCGCCTTCTCGGCGAGCTGCGCGGCGAGCTCATGGCACCGGGGCATGAGCTCTTCTATAGAACACGACTCCTGCGCGAGCCCCATCTCCACCGCTGACTCCCCTCCAACAACCCGGCCGGTGTAGATGAGCTCCTTTGCGCGTGCCAGCCCCACGAGCCGCGGTAAGTGGTAGGTCACGCCACCGCCGACAAATGTCCCGAGGCCGGTCTCAGGAAACGCCACGCTCGCTTCGTTCGCCATGAGGACGAAATCGCACGCAAACGCCATCTCGGCGCCGGCCCCCCTGGCCGGACCGTTCACAGCCGCGATGACCGGTCTATCGAACTCCCGCAGCAGGCGACATGTCTCGTGAGCCAGCTCGATGTAGGCGCGCTTTTGACCGCGCGTCCTCGCGCCTTCTTCGTGTTTTTTAAGGTCGGCGCCCGCGCAAAAAGCCTGCTTGCTCACCCCGTCCTTGACCCGCACCGATCCTGTCAGGATCACGGCCCGGAGACCATCGTCTTGTCGGATCTCTTCGAGGGCCGCTTGGAGATCCCGGTACATCTGCTCGATGACGGCGTTCATCCTCTCAGGCCTGCTCAGTCGAATGACGGCCACCGCTTCCGACTTTTCGAGCTTTATCGTTTCGTAGCTCATAGCTCCTCTTTTTCTCGATCAATTTTTACGCACGGGATCAGATGATGCCACACGAAGGGGCGTCCTGGCCAGAATCTGCCTCGAACCGGCCCGGCCGGCTCATGACAGGCGATGCTGAATTTAAAACAGAGCGGCTGCTTAAAAAAAGGGCGGCTACTTTTGAGACGTGTCTTCGGCTTTTGGGGCATCCTTTGCAGCTGCGGGTTTCACCTGTTTGCCCTCGGATCCTTTGTCATCCGCCTGGGCTGAGGCGTCCGCGGCGGCGGGGGGCGTCGCGTCGGTACCCGCGGTTTGCATCAAAGCCTCGTGCTGGGCTCGTTTCTCGGCCAGCTCCTTTTTGTATTTCTGCATCGCCTCCAAGCTCAGCTGAAGCTGCTTGGGGTTGATCTTCAGGGTCTTGGGGGTCACTTTGGTGACCGCGGGCACCGGCTTGGCCTCGAGCTCAGGCGCGGGCTCATTTTTCTCTTCGCACGTGCAACCGGAGAAGGCCACCGCGCAACAAACTGCAATCATAAACTTTTTCATGTATTTTCTCCTTGGCTCGACCTCGTTGTCGACGGCGCAACATATCATTCCTTGTTGACCGAAGCCAGGGCGTGCACACATAACTCTTCGCGACATATTTTTTTGCAATGACTGAGCTCACGACCAAAATCACGAATCTTCTGGGTGTGCGTTACCCGATCATACAAGCGGGGATGGTCTGGGTCTCCGGATGGCGCCTGGCCTCGGCGGTCAGCGAGGCGGGTGGCTTTGGCGTCATCGGCTCGGGCTCCATGGAGCCGGGTTTTCTGGCCAAGCAGATAGAAAAGACCCGCGCCGCCACCTCCCGTCCGTTCGGCGTCAACGTGCCGGTGATGCACAAAAACGCCGCGGACAACATCGGAGTTTGCCTCGAAAAAGGCGTCAGCGCCGTCTTCACCTCGGCCGGCAGCCCCAAGGTCTTCACAAAACGCCTCAAAGACGCCGGCATCAAGGTGATCCATGTGGTCCCCAGCTGCGCCTTGGCGAAAAAAGTCGAAGCGGCGGGCTGCGACGCTGTGGTGGCGGAAGGCACCGAGGCCGGGGGGCACAACGGCTACGAGGAGCTGACCAGCGTGGTGCTCTGGCCGTCCGTGGTGGACGCGGTGAAAATCCCCGTCATCGCCGCGGGTGGGGTGGCCGACGGTCGAACCGCCGCCGCGGCACTTATCATGGGAGCCGAAGGCGTACAGGTGGGGACCCGCTTCGCGCTGACGCGAGAGTCCAGCGCCTCACATGACTACAAAAAAGCCGCGGTCGCGTCGCAGGAGGGACAAGCGCCGCTCTATCTGCGCCGCTTCATGCCCACCCGAGCGCTCGCCAACCCCTACCTCGAGCGCGCCATCGAGGCCGAACGCCGGGGCGCCTCCCGCGAGGAGCTGTCCCAGATTCTCGGCCGCGGGCGGGCGCGCCGAGGGATCTTGGACGGAGACATCCAAGAAGGAGAGCTGGAGATCGGCCAAGTCAGCGGCCGCATAAACGGCATCCCGGCCGCCGCCGAGGTGGTCCAAAAGATGGTAGACGGCATCCTCTTTGCAGTGCGAAAGCTCGAGCACGTGACGCGAGACGAAGCTGCACAACTCAACTCAAACGACAAGAGGCCCTCATGAGCGAGCAAGACATCAAGAAGATCGTAATTATCGGAGCCGGCCCCGCAGGTTATACGGCGGCCATATATGCAGCCCGCGCCGGAAACGAACCCACACTCATCGAGGGGCTCTCCCCGGGCGGTCAGCTCATGATCACCACCGACATCGAGAACTTCCCCGGCTTTGCCGAACCGATCCCCGGCCCCGAGCTGATGATGGCCATGCGAACCCAGGCCGAGCGCGTGGGCGCCGAGATCATCTCGGACGTCGTCGAGTCTGTGGATTTGTCAAAGCGCCCCTTCACGGTCAGGACCCAGCGCGGAGAGATTCTGGCCCGGACGCTCATCGTCGCCACGGGCGCGGAGGCCAAGTGGCTCGGCCTCGACACCGAGGAGAAGTTCAAAGGCCGCGGCGTCTCTGCTTGCGCCACGTGTGACGGCTTCTTTTTCAAAAACCGCAAGGTGGCCGTCATCGGCGGGGGCGATACCGCGTGTGAGGAGGCCAACTACCTGACCAATCACGCCTCCGAGGTGTTCTTGGTGCACCGCCGCGAGGAGTTCCGCGCCTCGCAGATCATGGTGGATCGCGCGCTGAATCACCCCAAGATCACCGCCAAGCTGAATAAAGTCCTCGTCGAGGTCCTCGGCGACGACATGGGGGTCACCGGCATCAAGCTCAAGGACACCCAGACGGGCGAAATCGAACAGATCGACCTCGACGGTGTCTTCATCGCCATCGGCCACCAACCCAGCGCCGACTTCTTGGGCGACCTGATAAAAAAAGACACGGTGGGGTACCTCATCACCGAGCCGGGCAGCACCAAGACGAGCGTCAAGGGCGTGTTCGCCGCCGGCGACGTGCAGGACTCCAAGTTCCGCCAGGCCGTCACCGCCGCGGGTACCGGTTGCATGGCCGCGATCGAAGCCGGGCACCTGCTCGACGAAGAGCGCTAAAGTTCATTTTTCCCCGTCTCGACCCATCGGCGCCCGTCTTGAAGCCATCCGCCCCGGTTGGTTGAACGGCGCCCCCAACGTAGTACGCTTACTTCAAAACCAGCGGCCAAAATAATCCCCCGCCGAGAGGTCTCATGCGCATCCTTCTTTTGAACGTCCCGATAAGACTCGAACAAAAACCCGCCGCTTTTCCGACGGGCCTGGGAATCCTCGCCGCGGTCATGAAAAACACGGACCACGAAGTAGATGTCCTGGATGCCAACGCCCTGCGCATCGACATGGCGCAGGTCATCGAAGAGGTCCGCAGGCGCGCCCCCGACCTCGTCGGCATCTCCGGATTGGTGTCCACGTACAAGTACCAGCTGGAGCTCGTCGAAAAGCTCAAGCGGGCGCTGCCCGGCACCGCCGTCGTGTGCGGCGGAGGCTGCGCCACATCGATCCCAGGGCTCATGCTCGAGCGCAGCCACACCGATTTTGTGGTCATAGGCGAAGGAGAAAAAACTCTGCCCGAGCTCGCCGCCGCCTTGGAGCGAGGCGATCCCCCCGAATCGGTCTTGGGTGTCGGATTGCGAAGCAAAACGGGCGTCGCGCTCACCGAGCCGCGCCCCCTCATCGAAGACCTCGACACCTTGCCTCTGCCCGCCTACGACCTCTTCCCCATGGACATCTACGCGGCCAATCAGATCTGGAACCAGCCCACGCCCTCGATGAACATCCTCTCCAGCCGCGGCTGCCCCATGGACTGCAACTTCTGCTACAACCTCTTCGGCCGCCGCTCGTACCGCAAACGCGGCCCCGAGGCGATACGCAGCGAGGTGCAGCTGCTCAAGCGCGAATACGGGATCGCGTTCGTGGCCTTTGTCGACGACAACGTGACCATCACCCGAAGCCACTTGGAGAACGTGTGCGGCGTTATGGAATCCGAAGGTGTGCCCTGGGGCTGCCACGGACGGGTCGACACCCTCGACGAAGCGCGCCTCGAGCTCATGGCGCGCTCGGGCTGCACGTGGCTCGGCTTCGGCGTCGAGAGCGCCAGCCCCAAGATCTTGGAAAACATGAACAAGCGCGCGACCCCCGAGGCAGCGGCCCAAGCCATCGAGAAGACCCGCAAATACGGCATCTTCCCCAACACGACGTTCATCATTGGGTATCCGGGAGAGACCCTCGAAACGATCCGCGAGACCGCCCGCTTCAAGATCGCCAATAAAACGGTGATCAAGGATTTCTTCGCGACGCCTTACCCGGGCACCGAGCTGTGGAATCGAGCAAAGGAGCTCGGCCGCATCCCAAACGAGCATGAGTATCTGCTGAGCCTCAACAACGCGGGCGATCTGACCGTGAACCTCACCGAGTTCTCAGACGACGAGCTCACCTGGCTGCGCAGGCAGTCCCACGCCGAAGTCATCGCCGGGATTGCGTTCAAAGAAAACCCGCCTCACAGGCTCGCGCCCGAAGTCACAAAGAAACTCTTGGAGCTGGCGGACGGCCTCTTATCCCGAACACAGGATATCCTACCCGAGATCAAAGGGATCGCGCTGCGCTGGCTCGCCTCTTTCTACGAGCTCAACCACAAGCCCGAGATGGCACAAAGGTGCCGCATCGCGTCGCAAGCGTTTCCCCGAATGGGCAACTGATCGATTGATTCCCTGAAGAGCTCCTCGAAAGTTGCCGAAGAGCCGAAGGATCAGCCGTCGAGCAACTTATCGGTCAGCACTCGGTTTTTACCGCTTTGAATGCGCACGCGGAAGGTCTTGCTCACGTTGAAGTCGGGGTTGGTCACCTTGACTGTGTGCTGTCCGGCGGGGAGGGTGTATCCCATCAGCGGCGTGTTTTGCACGTACTTGCCGTTGACGAAGACCTTGGACCAAGGCTGCGTCTGAACCGAGAGCGTGCCGCTTTTACCCGCGGCGTCGCTGGAGCTTTGGGGTTTGCGAGCCTTGGCTGCGGGACGAGACCTTCGCGGACTCGAGACAGGCTCGACGAGCGCCAGCTTGGCGGCCTCCAGCTCGACCGTCACGGGCTGGGCTTGCACGCGCACGGGCAGCTCTTTGTCGGCGAAGCG
>JAABTR010000312.1 GCA_011389755.1 Deltaproteobacteria bacterium
ACTCCACGTAGTACGAGCCGCCCCACGGATCGACCACATTGGTGATGCCGGTCTCCGACTGGAGATACAGCTGGGTGTTTCTCGATATCCGCGCCGAGAAATCGGTGGGCAGCGCGATGGCCTCGTCGAGGGAGTTGGTGTGGAGCGACTGGGTGTGCCCGAGCGCCGCCGCCATCGCCTCGACGCAGGTGCGGGCCACGTTGTTGAAGGGATCTTGCTCGGTGAGGCTCCAACCCGAGGTCTGGCTGTGGGTTCGCAGGGCCATCGACTTGGGGTTCTTCGGGCCGAACTGCTTGATGAGCTTCGCCCAGAGCAGCCGGGCCGCGCGCATCTTTGCGATCTCCATGAAGAAGTTCATCCCGATGCCCCAGAAGAACGAGAGCCGCGGCGCAAAGGCGTCGATGCCGATACCCGCGTGGAGCCCGGCCCGCACGTACTCGAGCCCGTCGGCCAGGGTGTAGCCCATCTCGAGGTCGGCCGTGGCGCCGGCCTCTTGCATGTGGTAGCCGGAGATGCTGATGGAGTTGAACTTCGGCATCTTCTGGGAGGTGAACTCGAAGATGTCGGCGATGATCTTCATCGACGGCTCGGGCGGGTAAATGTACGTGTTGCGCACCATGTATTCTTTGAGGATGTCGTTTTGGATCGTCCCGGTGAGCTGCTCCAAGGAGACGCCCTGCTCCTCGGCGGCCACGATGTAAAACGCCATCACCGGCAGCACGGCGCCGTTCATCGTCATCGACACCGACATCTCGTCGAGGGGGATGCCGTCGAAAAGGACCTTCATGTCGAGGATGGAGTCGACGGCCACCCCGGCCTTGCCCACGTCCCCCATCACCCGCTCGTGGTCCGAGTCGTAACCTCTGTGAGTCGCCAGATCGAACGCGATCGACAGCCCTTTTTGCCCGGCGGCCAGGTTGCGGCGGTAAAACGCGTTCGACTCCTCGGCGGTGGAGAAGCCCGCGTACTGGCGAACGGTCCAAGGCCGCGTGACGTACATGGCCGGGTAAGGCCCGCGCAAAAACGGCGGGAGCCCCGCGGTAAATCCGAGATGCTCGAGCCCTTTGATATCTTCGGCGCCAAAAATCCGCTCCACGGGGATCTTCTCCGTGGTCATCCACGGCGCCGCGTCGCCACCGGCTTTTTCGAAGGCCCGCATCCAAACGTCTTTGTCCTGCTCGGCCGCGACGGGCCGAAAGTCCATGTCAGCGAAATTCGGTCTTGTGCTCATGGCCTCAAGCTCCCATCTTCTCGAGCAGACCGCTGAGGGTCGCGTAGTTGTTTGCCTTTACGTGAATGAACTCATCGACGCCGCTTCGCCTGTGGGCTTCGAGCTGATCTTTGGGGTAACCCGCCAAGACGATGATTTGCCCCTTGGCCTCTTTGCGCAGATGCTCGCAGACCACCGGCACGATCTCGGGGTACGTGTCGTCCGTAGAACAGATGGTCACCACGTCGCAGCGGGAGGCGATCGCCTCTTGAGCGGCTCTTGCGGCCGTGTCGAAGCCGTTGTTGGTCGCCACCTCGAAGCCGCCTGCCTCGAAGAACGCCCGGGAAAAGTCGGCCCGGGGTTTGTGCTGCGCCGCAGGCCCCACGTTGGCGAGGAACACCCGCGGTCGCCTGCCTTTTTTCGAGGCAAAGGCGTCGGCGCGCGCGCGCAGCTGCTCGTAGATCTCGGTCGGCCGGTACGGCTCGAGCGGCCGCACCTTCTCGGCGCCCTTGGCGGTGGACAGCGCCTCGAAAACCTGACCCAAGCTCGCGCCCTTCTCGCACGCGGCAAAAGCGGCCTCTGCCAGACCGTTGACATCGGCCTGTCTGAGCTGGGCCAGAGGCTCCCGCACCGCCTCGGCGGCGCCTTCCTTGTGCTGTGAGACGACTTCTTTCCGAGAGGCGGCGAGCTCCTCGCAATCCACCTCGAAGACACTGCGCTGCCGCTCGTCGAGGTTTGCGTACATGTTCGCCCCGACGAACACCTTCTTGCGGGTCTCCACGTCCGCTCGACGCTTCTGCGCCAGCTCCTCGAGCCTATCTTGGACCAGCCCCGAGCGCAGGGCCGCGGCCATGCCGCCCGCCTTCTCGATCCGACCGAAAAACTCCCAGGCCTTCTCGGCGATCTGCCGGGTGAGGCTCTCCACGAACCAAGAGCCGCCGGCCGGGTCGATGACCTGTCCGATGCGGCTCTCTTCAGCCAAGATCGCCTGCACGTTGCGGGCGACGCGCCGGGAGAAGGTGTCGGGCAGACCCAGGGCACCGTCAAAGTGGGCGGTGTGGATGCTGTCGGCGCCCCCGACCGCGGCGGCGAAGGTCTCGGTGGTGCCGCGCAGCATGTTGACGTAGCAGTCGAGGGCCGACGTGTTGCTGCGGCTGCCCCGCGCGTGCAGCCACATCTCGCCTATCGCCTGTGGAGCCTTGAAAGCGGCCAGGACCTGGCCCCAGACCAACCGAAGGGCTCTGAGCTTGGCTATCTCGCCAAAGAAATCCTGGCCCACCGCCAGCTCGAAGCGGACGCGCCCGGCGCCCTCACCTGCGCCGATGCCCCGCTGCGCCAGCGCGTCGACATACTCCACCGCGGTGGCCACGGCGCAGGCCACCTCTTCCACGGCGCTCGCCCCCGCCTCTTGATAAATCGATGCGTCCACCGCCGGAATGTACAGCTTCGGGGCGCTGCCTCGGCCCCAGCGCACGAGAGCGGCCATCTCGTGATAGAGCTCGTCGAGGGGGCGCGGCACTTGGCCAAGGGTCGCCAGCTCGCGCAGAGGATCGCACCCTGCGGCGCCTGTCATCTGGGCCACCTGGCGCCCGCTCTTTTTCCAGGCCGCGGCGAGCAGCGCCGTCGCCGCCAGAGCGCTCGTCCCCGACTCCAAAACGACGGGGAGCTGTTTGTCCCCCATGGCCGCCAAGACCGCTTCGAGGTCTTCGCGCACCGCCACCGAGGTGCCGTCTCGACCGACGTCATGAGGCGCGGCCCCGTCCGGATCCAGCCCTTGGCGCGACGCCCTGTCGAGGACGACGCAGACCGCGGTCAGCCCTCGCGGGAGATCGTTTTCCAGCGCCTGAGCCAGGAGCTGCGCCGACGGGTAAGTCACCTCCTGCGCGACGAGCCAGTCGGCCGACGCCCGCGACGCGATGCTCGCTCCTCG
>JAABTR010000313.1 GCA_011389755.1 Deltaproteobacteria bacterium
CAGGAGCTGCGCCGACGGGTAAGTCACCTCCTGCGCGACGAGCCAGTCGGCCGACGCCCGCGACGCGATGCTCGCTCCTCGAACGAACGGGGCTTCGCCCGGGTAGGCATCCGCAGCGGGCTCGGGGACATCCTGGGCGCTGTAGATCGGCGACAGCGTCAACCCTTCGTAAGTCCGGGTCAGGAGTTTTTTGTCGAACGGGACACCCTTGAGCGACGCCTCGGCCGCTTCGCGCCACTTCTCGTAGCTCGGCTTTTCAAAATCGCCGAGCAGCTTTTCAGAAGGCTTGTTGTCGGACATGGACGGCTCCTTCATGACTAAAATCATATTTGTGTCTTTGTATTAGGTTGGATAGTCTAACGTCAAGGGAGAAAGGGGGGGGCAGGGACCTAAGGGACTTAAGGGACCAAAGGGACCAAAGGGATTTTAGGGACCTAAGGGACCTTAGGGACTTAGATGGGGGGTTATTCCTCCATTGCTGTTTTTTCGTCGCAGCCTTCGAACTCCTTGCCTCCCGGGCATCCGGCTCCTCGGCTCTCGAGGGGGATGTAGCGGCATCCTTGTGGACCGCAGTCGCGGCCCACGTAGTTGGCCTTGGGCCGGTAGATGACGGCCTTGGGCTGCGCCTCGGCGAAATCCTCCTCGATATAGTGCGCCGACCAACCGGCCACCCGGGAGACAGCGAAAAAGACCGGGAAGAAATCGTTGGGCAGCCCCAGGGCGCGCAGGACCCCTCCTGAATAAAAATCTACATTTGGATAAAGATCCAGCCCTCGTTTTTCCTTGAGCAGACGCCTGGAGACCCGCTCAACCTCCAGCGAGAGCCGAAACCAATGCTCTTGTGCGGTGCCCGCCAGGGTCTGCTCGGCCACGGCCCGCAGAATCGTGGCGCGCGGATCCTCGGTCTTGTACACGGCATGCCCCAGCCCCATGACCCGCTGCCCTGCCTCGATGCGTTTTTGGACCCACGGCTCCACGTTTTCCAAGGAGCCTATCTGCTCGAGCATCTCCATCACCCGGGCGTTGGCCCCCCCGTGCAGACTCCCGCTCAGGGCTCCTATCCCGGCCGCCACACAGGCGTAGAGGTGAGCCTTGGTCGAGGCCACCTCCCTTACCGCGAACGTCGACGCGTTGAGGGTGTGCTCGGCGTGCAACACCAACATGATGTCCGTCAGCCGCACCTCGTCGTCGGAAGGGACCCGGCCTGTGAGCGCCCTCAAAAAGGCCTCGGAGTGACTGTTTGCGCCTTCCACGGATCCGACGGCGCGCCCCTGACGGATGTTGTACCAAGCGGCGGCGCACATGGCCATGCGGCCAATGAGTCGCAGCGCCGAGCGCACGCGGGCGCCGCGGTCATCCTTGTCCAAGTCGGGGTCGAAGTCGGCGAGCGCGGCCGCGCACGACTGCAACACGTCCATGGGACGAGCGGTCTTGGGGCGCACCTCCAACATCGCGAGTATCTCTGGGGGAAGGTTCCATGCGTCGGCCAGGGCTTTCTTTGTGACCTCCAACTCTCCGGCCGAGGGCAGACGCCCCATCAAGAGCAAGTAGACTATCTCGGCGAAGCTCGTGTGGTCGGCGAGCTCTCTGATGGCATAACCGCGGTAGATGAGACGACCGTTGTCCCCGTCTACGAGGCTGACCTTGGAGTCAGCCACGGTCACGCCCCGCAGGCCTATGTTCTTGGTGCTCGTTTCGGTCATCATGACAATCACCTCTTCATCGCCGGCAGCGGCTGCGAAACACCAATGATCTCAGCCGACTCTTCCGGAGCATCCCATCTTGAAACATTTTGCATCATCCAATGAAAAATCAAGAGCCTTCAAAACTATTTGCGCCTCGCGATATTCTCCGCTCGGCTCCCGAAAAAGGTTGCAACCCTTTCGAACAATGGCGAAATTCACAAGCACCATGAAGGAATCAAAGAGCTCGCAGCAGCCTCTCGCAGCCAATCTGGCTTTTATCGAAGACCTGTGGAGACAGTACGAGAGGTCGCCTTCCAACGTCTCGGAACAATGGAGAGACTACTTCGAGCAGCTCGCAAAAGACGAGCCGGCCGCGAGCCGGCGAGGCCCCACGGCCATCATCGGCCACCGCCAGCTGCGCCGCCAGGAGCGCCCCGCAGGTGAGGCATGCTCAGCCTGTGGACGATCTGCCGCTATGTCCGAGCTGCAAAGCCGCGTCGATAAAATGATCCGAAACTTTCGCGTGCGCGGCCACCGAATAGCGCAGACCGATCCGCTGCGCACCCCGAGGCCCAGTATTCCCGAGCTCGAACCAAAGTTCTACGACTTTGCGTCCGACGACATGGAGATCGCGTTTCACGCCGGTGACCTCTCGGGTGGCCGGCCCCTTGCGCTGCGGGAGATAATCTCCAGGCTTCGCGCCACGT
>JAABTR010000314.1 GCA_011389755.1 Deltaproteobacteria bacterium
CGAAGATCGAGCTCAGCCGGGAAGAGCAGCTCAGGATACTCACGAAGCTCACCGACGCCGTCACCTTCGAGAGATATCTGCAGACCAAGTTCGTGGGCGCCAAGAGTTTCTCCTTGGAGGGGGCCGAGAGCCTCATCCCGCTTCTCGACATGGCCATCGAAAAGGCCGGCCGAAAAGGCGCCACCGACATCGTCATGGGGATGCCCCACCGCGGCCGGCTCAACGTCCTGGCCAACATCATGGGCAAGAACCCCCGCAAGATTTTTAATGAATTCAAAGATATAGACGGACCGCACAGTGATGGCCGCGGAGATGTGAAGTACCACCTGGGTTACCACCGGGATTGGATCTGCGAGGGCGGGCGCAAGGTCCACCTGGACCTGACCTTCAACCCAAGCCATCTGGAGTACGTGAACCCCGTCGTAATGGGCCGCCTTCGGGCACGCATGGATCGCTCCTGCAACGACCCGGTCAGGTGCGGGCTGAGCATCCTCGTACACGGCGACGCGGCGTTCGCCGGCGAGGGGATCGTGCAAGAGACCCTCAACCTCTCAGAGCTCGAGGGCTACTCGGTGGGCGGGACCTTGCACATCGTCGTCAACAACCACCTGGGCTTCACCACGCCTCCCCGGCAAGGACGCTCCGCGGTGTACGCCACCGATGTGGCGAAGATGCTCCAGGTGCCGATCCTGCACGTCAACGGTGAAAACCCCGAGGCGGTGGCCTTCGCCGTGGAGCTGGCGCTCGACTACCGCACTGAGTTCGGCCACGACTGCGTCATCGACATGTCGTGTTACCGGCGCCGCGGCCACAACGAGGGTGACGAGCCCTCCTTCACCCAGCCCGAGATGTACCGCGCCATCAAGCAGCAAAAGACCGTCCGGCAAGGCTACCTCGAGCACCTGTTAGAGCTGGAGCAGATCACCCGCGACGAAGCCGGCGAGATCTCCAAAAAGAGCCGCGCGTATCTCGACGAAGAGTTCGAGGCGACCGAGGACCCGAGCGAGGAGACCCCCGACGGCGACGTGGGCATGGCGTGGAGGCGCTACCGCACAGGCCCGGACGACGAAGCCGGGGAGGTGCCCACCGGCTACGACCGAGATGGGCTCGCGACCCTACTTGAAAAGCTCGCCACGCTCCCCGAGGGGTTCGGGGCGCATCCCAAAATCAAAAAAGGCCTCGGCGCTCGACTCGAGATGGCGCGAGGGCAGCGCCCACTCGACTGGGGCGCCGCCGAGGCCTTGGCCCTCGCCTCTTTGGCCGTCGAAGGATATCCGGTGCGCATGTCCGGCCAGGACACCCAGCGGGGAACCTTTAGCCACAGGCACGCGGTGCTCCACGACATGGAGACCGGAGCGACGTACGCGCCGCTGAGCCAGCTGTCCGAGAGTCAGGCGCCGGTCCGCATCATCAACAGCCCCCTGTCAGAGGGCGGCGTGATGGGTTTCGAGTACGGCTACAGCCTCTCGTACCCAGACGGGCTGGTGGCGTGGGAGGCCCAGTTCGGCGATTTCGCCAACGCGGCCCAGGTCTACATCGATCAGTTTCTCGCGAGCGGCGA
>JAABTR010000315.1 GCA_011389755.1 Deltaproteobacteria bacterium
ATACAAATGGCGGCGGCTGTCGGGGCTCGTGCTCCTTTTGCCCCACGGCCTCGAGGGCACCGGTCCCGAGCACGCCAGCGCCAGGCTCGAGCGCTTTTTGTCGATGGCCGCCGTCGACAACATCCAGGTCGTGAACCCGACGACCCCGGCGCAGTTCTTCCATGTCCTGCGCCGGCAGGTCCTGCGCCCCTGGCGCAAGCCGCTCGTGGTGATGGCTCCCAAGAGCATGCTGCGCCACCCGCGGGCGACCAGCGCGCTCGAGGAGCTCGCGCAGGAAAGCTTCCAGCGGGTGATCCCCGACGCTCACATCCGGCCCGACCGCGCAGGCCGCGTGATCTTGTGCAGCGGAAAGCTCTACTGGGAGCTTTTAGAAGCCCGCGAAAAAAACGAAGTCGACGACGCCGCGATCGTCCGGATTGAGCAGCTCTATCCGCTCGGCTGGTCTCCCATCGAAAAGGCGCTCGCGGGGCTCAAAAAAGGCGGGCGCGTGCTGTGGGTGCAAGAAGAGCCTCGCAACATGGGCGCGGCCAACCACATGCTGCTCAAGTTCGCGCGCTCGATCGAGGAGCAATGGTCCTTCGACATCGTAAGCCGCCCCGAGTCTTCCAGCCCGGCGACGGGTTCGGCTGCGAGTCACAAGCTGGAACAAAAGCGCATCATCGCCAAGGCCTTCGACTTGACGGACGCGCCCGAGTAAAGACAATACGGTCGCGTCTCATCGAGATCGCTGGCGAAGGAAAAAGGGTTCTTTTAAGATGGTCGAAAAACTCATCATCCCCGATCTCGGGGAATCCATCAGCGAAGTCCAGATAGGCCAGTGGTTCAAATCCGAAGGAGACTGGGTCGAGCTCGAAGAGCCGGTGGTCGAGATCGAATCTGAAAAAGCCACGGTCGAGCTGCCTGCACCGGTCGCCGGGGTGCTCATCTCCATCGACAAAAAAACCGGCGACCAGGCGAGGGTCGGCGACGCGGTCGGCGCGATAGATCCGGGGGCCTCGTCCGGCACAAAGACGAGACCAGAAGAAAAAAAGCCCAAAGAAGGAGCCGACGCCGAATCCAAGCGCGTCATGCCCTCGGCCGCCCGTCTGGCTCACGAGCGGGGCATCGACGCTGCCTCTGTGGCTGCCTCGGGCCCCGGAGGCCGAGTCCTCAAAGAGGACGTCCGGCACGCGGGCTCCGAGGCGCCCCCCGCAGCCGCGGAAGAGCCCAATAAAACCGAGGAAACAGCCGCGGCGGCGCCTGTGCAGGCCCGATTCGCCAGGGAGCGCCTCGAAGAGGTCGTGCGCATGAGCCCCCTGCGGCGCACCATCGCTCGGCGCCTGGTCGAAGCGAGCCAAAACGCCGCGCTCTTGACCACCTTCAATGAAATCGACATGACCACGGTCAAGGAGCTGCGCGTCGAGCTCGGCGAAGCGTTTCAAAAAAGGCACGGCATCAAGCTCGGGTTCATGTCCTTCTTCGTAAAAGCGGTCACCTCCGCGCTGGCGCAGATCCCCGAGCTGAACGCCCAGGTGGACGGGGACGACATCATCTACCGTCAGTACTGCGACGTGGGTATCGCCATCGGGGGCGGCAAAGGGCTCGTGGTCCCCGTCTTGAGAGACGCCGAGGCGATGAACTTTGCCGACATCGAAAAAGCGATCGCCGACTTCGGCGCTCGGGCCAAGCAGAACCAAATCGGCATGGAGGAGCTCCAGGGCGGGACGTTCTCCATAACCAACGGCGGCATCTACGGCTCCATGCTCTCGACTCCCATCGTCAACCCGCCGCAAAGCGGCATCCTAGGCCTCCACGCCATCACCGATCGCCCGGTGGCGAGGGACGGCCAGGTGGTCATACGACCGATGATGAACGTGGCGCTCACCTACGATCACCGCATCGTGGACGGCCGCGAAGCCGTCACCTTCCTTTTGAACATCAAACGAAAAATCGAAAACCCGGCGCGTTTGTTACTGGAGATTTGACAATGAACGAGAGCAAGTACGACTTGGTTGTCATCGGGGCCGGCCCCGGTGGATATGTGGGAGCCATCCGCGCAGCGCAGCTGGGCATGAAA
>JAABTR010000316.1 GCA_011389755.1 Deltaproteobacteria bacterium
AAGTACGACTTGGTTGTCATCGGGGCCGGCCCCGGTGGATATGTGGGAGCCATCCGCGCAGCGCAGCTGGGCATGAAAGTGGCCTGCATCGACGAAAACCCGCAGCTCGGCGGGACGTGCCTTCGCGTGGGCTGCATCCCGAGCAAGGCGCTGCTCGACTCGAGCGAGAAGCTCCACGCCGCCAAAAAAGAGTTCGAATCCCACGGCATCGGTTTGGGTGGCGTGAGCCTGACCCTCGACGTGATGATGGAGCGCAAACGCAAGATCGTCGATCAGCTCACCAAGGGCGTCGGCTTTTTGTTCAAGAAAAACAAGATTAAACGCTTCGAAGGTCGCGGCCGCATCGTCGCGCCGGGCAAGGTCGCCGTCGAGGGCAAGGACGAGGCCCAGATCGAGGCGTCCAAGATCCTCATCGCCACCGGCTCGGCGCCGGCCACTATCCCCGGAGTCGAGCTCGACGGCGACCGCATCGGCTCGAGCACCGAGGCGCTCTCCTATCCGAGAGTCCCCGAGCACCTCATCGTCATCGGCGCCGGCGTCATCGGCCTGGAGCTGGGCTCGGTGTGGAGCCGCTTGGGCTCCAAGGTCACCGTGGTCGAGTATCTCGACCGCATCCTCCCCGAGATGGACGCGGACGTCGCGAAGCAAGCCCACAGGCTCTTCAAGCGCCAGGGGCTCGACATCAAGCTCAAATCCAAGGTGCTCGGCGCCCGGGTCGAAGGCGAAAAGTGCACCGTGGAGCTCGAGGGCGCAGCGCCTCTCACCGCCGACCGCGTGCTGGTGGCCGTGGGCCGCAAGCCCTACACAGAAGGGCTCGGCCTCGAGGACGTGGGCATCAAGGTCAACGAAAAAGGCCGCGTGATCGTGAGCGAGAGCTACGAGACCTCCGTCGGGGGCATCTACGCCATCGGCGACGTCATCGGAGGCGCCATGCTGGCCCACAAAGCCTCCGACGAAGGCGTCGCCTGCGTGGAGAAGATGACAGGCGGCCTCGGGCACATGAACTACGACGCCGTGCCGAGCATCGTCTACACCGAGCCCGAGGTGGCCTGCGTGGGCAAGACCGAAGAGCAGCTCAAAAAAGCGGAGATCCCCTACCGCAAAGGAAGCTTCTCCTTCAAGGCCAACGGGCGCGCCCTGGCCATGGGCCACGCCGACGGCGTCGTAAAAATCCTCGCCCACGAAGAGACCGACCGGATCCTGGGGGCTCACATCTGCGGCCCGCGCGCCGGCGATCTCATCGCCGAGGTCGCGGT
>JAABTR010000317.1 GCA_011389755.1 Deltaproteobacteria bacterium
TTTGATCCGCGCAGCAGGTCTGGCCGGCTTCGCAGCACACCGCATTTTGGCAGTGGGCCGAGGTGCAGTCGCTCGCCTCGTCGCAGTCTGCGCCGTCGTCCAGGTTTTGCGCGCAGATGCCCTCGTCGCAGTGGCGGCCGGCGACGCACAACCCGTCGTCGTTTCCGCAGTCGGTCACGCAGGTGCTTGTTTCTAGGTCGCAGGTGAAGCCGCCGCAGCTTACGTCCTCGAGCTCGGTGCACTCGACGCATTGGCCGTCGCCTGTGCAGTAGGGGGCCTCAAAGGGGCAGGTGCCGCAGTCGAAGCTTTGGACCGGCGAGGATCCGCAGATGCGGTCTGCGCAGTCATCCACACACTGTCCGGCCACGGTGCAATACGCGGTCTCGCCCGAGCAGGTGCCGCAATCGAAGCCCTTGGCGGGCGAAGAGCCGCAGACCCGATCCTCGCAGTCATCGACGCACGCCCCGGTCTCGGAGCAATACGCGGTGGCGCCGTCGCACGTGCCGCACGCGACAGTGCCGCCGCAGCCGTCGTCGGCTTGGCCGCAGACGATGCCGAGCTCAGCGCATGTTGCGGGGGAGCAACAGGCCCCTTCGAAGCAGGTGTCGGTCGCGCTTTGGCAGCACTGCTCGCCGCAGCAATCGTTGGCGCACGCGTCTTCGCACGTGGTCTCGGAGTCTGACCCGCTGTCCGTCTCGGTTTCGGTGCCGCTCGCGATCGTGTCCGATCCGGTGTTTTCGGTGCTCGCATCGGTGCCTGTCCCGGTGTGGGTGTCTTCTGAGCTGGTCGATCCGGTGTCGTCGTCGGTGATTGAAGGCGTATCTGTCTCGGATCCTTGTGTTGAGTCGTCGATGGTCAGGGTGTCTGCAAAGCTTTCGGTGTCTGTCCCTGTATCTGTGTCTTCGGGTTGGTAGAGCTCGTCGATGTCTCGAAAGGCGATACATCCGCTGCACATCCAAGCCGTCGTGAGCGCGACTATGCCGAGAGATTTTGCCCAAAAAAGCGGCTCTTTGCTCATAAAAACTCCCATGATATATGCCCGAATCCGTATGCTGGAACTCGATAAAAGTCAACTGGCTCCCAGCAAAGAGACGGCGGTGGCCGATCCCTTTGTCGATTGACTTTCTTGTTTCCGATTTTAACTCAGCGGTGTTACAAAGCCCAACTGGCGATCGGGAGGATACGGAATATCGATGGAAAATCTTACCTTACTTCAAGAGGCGGCCCGGCGAGATGGGGTCGAGGGGCGAATATCGTCCTCGCTGGAGGAAGCGGCCGCTTTGCTGGGAGACCCCGCCGCTCTCGAGGAGGCTCTGCTGGAGATGATCGGTGGGACCGCCGGCACGATCGAGCGAGCCTGCCGTCATATCTTGGAAGCTGGAGGCAAACGGATTCGGCCCATGTTGGTGATGCTCACTCATCGGGCCGCGACCGGGCGTGACGCGCCACCCATCGACCTCGCGGTCGCCTGCGAGCTGCTTCACAACGCGACCTTGCTTCACGATGATGTCATTGACGAAGGCGAGGTCAGGCGAGGGCGGTCGGCGACCCGAGTCGTCTACGGGAACGCCATCTCCGTGCTCGCCGGTGATTACTTGTTGGTGCGCACCATCGAGCTCGTCGCCAGAAGAGGTCCCCGTTTTCTCGACACGTACATGGAGACGCTGAAGTTACTGATAGACGGTGAGCTCGCGCAGCTTCAAAGGCGCGGGAAGACGGACATGTCCGAGGCCGACTACTACCGCGTGGTCAAGGGGAAGACCGCGAGCCTCTTCGCCTTCGCGGCTTGGAGCGGGGCCGCCGCCGCCGGGGCCGACGAGAGAGTCTGCGCGGCCCTGCGCGAGTTCGGCACCAACGTGGGGGTCGCGTTTCAGCTGATGGACGACGTCTTGGATTTCACGGCCGACCCCGAGGTGTTCGGTAAAAACCTGTACGCCGATATCGGAGAGGGCAAACTCACCTTGCCGGTGATTTTGGCCGCTTCGAGATGCGACGAGCTCGAGACGCTCTTGGGGCAGCTAGGCCATTCCCAGGTCGCGTCTGCCAAGTGGGATCGGGTCATCGAGCTCATCGGGCGTTCGGGCGCCATCGAAGAAACCAGGGTTCGGGCTCGACGGCACACCGACGTCGCGATAGCTTCCTTGAGAGTGCTCGAGGGTCTGGCGGCTGGGCCCATGCGGGTGCTCGAGGAGCTCGCGGGGGCTCTTCTGTCCCGGGGTCACTGATCCGTTCCGTCGATGTCCTCGTGGCACTGCCTGTAAACCGACGCCTCGTCCATCTCTTCCTTGGCTCGAAGGTAGGATTTCTCCTCGCTCTTGCAGGGATAACTCGCGTCCTCTTCGGGGTCCGAATTGTAATAGGCCCGCCACTGTGTGCATTTTTGGAGGGACAACAGGCAGCTGTTCAGCGCTTCTCGGGCCTCTAAGAAATCTGTCGGCCAGTGCTCTTCGAGACACTGTTTGTACTCGCTCTGCTCCTGGTCCCGGCAATCCAGCCGGCATTCGGTCTCGTCTTCATAAAATAGATAGAATGACGCGTCGCAGTGCGCTCCCATGGAGCATTGGTGGTAGCAAAACTCCAGCAAAGGTGCCGGCTCCTGTCGGTCGTCATCGATGCTCCCAGACGTGTCGCAGCTTGGTTGTATGATTATCGATGCCAGGGCGAGAGCCGTCAGAAGGTGTCCGATGTTTTGGGAGCTTTTATTCATATTTGAAAAATTATTATGAGACCGTTTGGCGTCATCGTCCAGCGGCTCTTAAGGAGCGGTTGGGCCTTTTTTGAGTCTGCTAGGAATAGTCGTTTTGGGTGCGCATCGTTGCCGCGTTATTGACGCGAGGTATCCTAACAAGTGTTAATCGAAGATAATTTGCGATTGCGAAAGCAAACGAGAGGTTCGTTTTTGATTTTGTACAGCGCGAAGACCAGAGTTTGCGCCATCGTGCTGATGGGTGGCTGGATCGTCATTTCCGCCGCTGTTGGAATCTTCGCCGCGGTCTCGCGGCAGACGCCGAGCATCGAGCCCGTCTATCTTTGTTTCATGGGACTTTTATGGCTTGTGGGGCTGGTTGGGATTTGCGGCCTGATGGTCTTTGCCTTTCGAGGCGCTCCGAAAGAGCTCGAAAGATTGTGCAGCGCTGCAAATGATGAATCGAAGCAGCACGCCCGACAACTCGAGATGGCCTTGGCGCACGCCCGGGAGATGGCAAAGAGGGCGGAGGTGGCCAGCGGCGCAAAGAGCATCTTTTTGGCGAAGATGAGCCACGAGATACGCACGCCCCTCAACGCCGTGCTCGGTATCTCTTCGATACTGAGCCAGACGCGCCTGAGTGATGAGCAAAGAGAGCTCGTGGAGGTGATCCGTTCGAGCGGTGATGCTCTTTTGTCGATCGTGAACGACATCTTGGACTTGTCCAAAATAGAAGCCGGAAAAATCGAGCTGTCGAAGGTGGAGTTCTGCCTGGGCGCGCTGCTCGACGATATTGATCGGATGTACGCCCTCGTAGCCCGGGAAAAGGGGATTGCCTTTGTCGTCGAGGCACACGACAAGCTGCCCTCGAGCTTTCGGGCGGACGAACGCCGCCTCGGTCAGATCCTGGGCAACCTCTGCTCCAACGCGGTAAAGTTCACCGAAGAAGGGAGCGTGACCCTCGAGGCCCGGCTCCTCGAAAAACACGAGCGCATCGCCGTCATTCGTTTTGCGGTCAGTGACACGGGGATCGGGATGGACAAAGGCGAGCTGCCGAGGATTTTCGACGCCTTCTACCAGGTCGACGGCTCGTTCACCCGGCAACACGGCGGGACGGGGCTGGGGCTCGCCATCACGAAGCAGCTGGTGGAGGCCATGGGAGGGGTCTTGGAGGTGGAGAGCGTCTCGGGAAAAGGGACGACTTTTTCGTTTACCCTCGAGCTCGAGCTGGGACAATCGCGCATCCCGGTCGCGGCGGCAAAGAGCCGGCCTAGGAGCCTCAAGATACTCGTCGTGGCCGACGAAGCAGAGATGCAAAGGCGCATCGTTGACTCGGTGGGAGGCCGGGCCGAGAAGCTGGTGCAGGTCCAAGCGGGACGCGATGGTTGGGTCAAGTATCTTCAGTTCGTCGACCGCGATCCGTTCGACGCGGTGATCGTGAGCCTCTCCTCGAAAGATTCCGAAATACGAGGGTTGGCGCGGCGCATCAGAGCCCAAGAAGACCTCCGCCAGCCCGGGATCATCGGCCTTGTGTCACAACAGGAGGAGGACAAGGTCGACGCGTTTGTCGAACAAGGCTACGACGCGGTGCTGAAGATGCCTTCGGCTTCTTCCCTCATGTGCGAAGCCCTCGACGCCGTCTTCGACAGCAGAAACCCAGAAAGTGCGGCGTCGTCCGACAAGCCCTTCGTTGTGACCGAGGCGACGCTGAGGACCGAGAGGTTTGCCGGCATGCAGCTGCTCGTCGCAGAGGACAACGCGGTCAACCAGAAGGTCGTCTGCAAAATTCTGGAGCGCTGCGGAGCCGCTGTCACGGTGGTGTCCAATGGTCTCGAAGCCATAGAGGAGCTGAAGAAAAAAACCTTCGATGTCGTGATCATGGATGTCCAGATGCCGGTGCTCGACGGGCTCGAGGCCACCCGCTCGATTCGCGGCGGGGGAGCCGGCCCACATGCCGAGCGGGTCCCCATCGTCGCCTTGACCGCGCACGCTGTCAGAGGGGACCAGGAGCGCTTCATGGCTGCGGGGATGGACGCGTATCTATCGAAGCCCGTTCAGCCCAAGGCTTTAATAGAGGTCGTGGAGAGGCTCGGGGGAGACAAAGCGGGGGCGAGCCCGCGTTGACCTTCAGCCGAGCGCCGCGTTGAGCTTGTCGAGGATGCGGGCGTCGAGGGCGTCGCACCGCGTGTTGATGTCGGCGATCAGGCGGTCGGCGCGGCTCTTGATTTCCCTTTTAAAGCCCTTGTCTTCGATGCCACCTAGGTTTATCAGCACGTTGTAGTAGGCGCCCATGGCGGCGCTGCGGGCGCACAGGATGGCCACGCCGGCGTCGGATAGGGAGTTTTGGTTCCCCCGCTCGGCGGCGGCTTCGGCGATGTCGAGGATCTCCGGCACGCGTTCGACCACCGAAAGCGGAACCAGGGTCGCGTTCTTGTTGGCTACGAGCATGGCCTCCTCCCGCTTGGGGCCCTTCGGCATGGAGAAGCAGGCCATGACGTCATTGAAGGCGAACGTGTCGTCGTCGACGGTCTCGAGCATACGGTCTTTGAGATACTGACCGGCGTCGGCGACTTTGATCATCTCCTTTTTAACCTTGTTGTAACCGGACTTGCCCACGGTCAGGTTTCCGACCATTCCCGAGAGCCCAGCGGCCAGCGCGCCGGACAGCGCCGCGACGCTTCCCCCT
>JAABTR010000318.1 GCA_011389755.1 Deltaproteobacteria bacterium
CGAGGTTCTTCCACTCGGGTCTGCTGGCGGCGTTTTCGTATAGATAAATCGGGATGTTCAGCTCTTTGCCCACGCGCGCGCCCAGATCTCTGGCGAGCTGCGCGCACTCTTCCATGGTGCTGTCGCCCAGGGGAACGAAGGGGCACACGTCGGTGGCGCCGTTGCGCGCGTGCTCCCCTTTTTGGTGTCGCATGTCGATGAGCTCGGCGGCTTTGCGGATGAGTCGGAATGCGGCTTCGGCGGCTTGGTCCTGCTCTGCGACGAAGGTGATGACCGTTCGGTTCGTCGCGGCTCCGGGGTCGACATCGAGGAGCCTGACGCCTTCGACCGTCTCGACTTCCGCGGCGACGGCGTCGATGATCTTGCGGTCGCGGCCTTCACTGATGTTGGGCACGCATTCAACGAGCTTCATGGTCCATCCTCCGTGTTTGTAAAAGTAGCCGTTCGTTCGTAACCGAGCGGGCGGTACGACGTCAAGAGGCATTGCCAAAAAGGCAGCCGGGCTTGGCAGCGGGGCAGGGGGCTCAGAATGGTCTTGAGAAGTTGGATCGGCGCTCGTGAATGTGGTAATCTTCATCGACTTATAAAGCGAGGAATCAAGACCATGTCCGACGCCGAGACGTATCGAGCCATACTCGAAAACGATCCCACCGACAATCAAGCCTTTGCCGCGCTTTGCAACATCGCCGAGCGCGACGGGGATTTCGAGTACTTGGCCCAGCTTTACAAATATCGGGCTCAAGTCACCGAAGACGCGCAGGAAATAGCCGACCTCTTCTTCCGTGCGGGCGAGGTGTTCGTCGATAGGCTGGGCGATTTGCCTCGAGGGGTCGAGGCGCTTCTTCAGGGCTTCGACCACGATAAGTCCCACGCGGGCATCGGGGATCGCCTCGACGCGGTATATCGAGAGGCTGAGGATTGGGAAGCCGCGCTTCAAATTCTCGAGCAGAGGCTCGAGGAGCTCGAGCGCAACGACCTCAAGGGCACCAATGTGGTTATCCGATCGGACCTGCACCAGCAGGCGGGCGAGATTTGGGAGCGGATCTACCAGGATCCCGAACAGGCCCTGAGGCAGTACAAAAAAGCAATTGAGCTCGACAGGACCAACCTCCTGGCCCTCTATGGCGCGCGTGAAATTTATTACAACTCGGGCAAGTACAAAAACGCCGCAAAGCTCTGCGAGCTCGAGGCTCGGGCCGAAAAAGATCAAGAAAGAAGGGTTGCCCTTTACCGGGAGCTGGCCCATCTGCTCGTCGAGCACCTGGCCGAACCAGACCAAGCGGTCGTCGCCCTCAAACGCGCTTTGAAGTTCGACTCGGAAAACGAAGATGTGATGATCGATTTGGCTCGAACCATCGCCGCCACCCCGCGGACGACGGAGAATCAAAAAGACCACCACTGGGCTTCGGATTATCTCTTGAAACAGGCGATGGAGTACGAGAGCGAGGAATCACTTCAGCTGGCGCGCCTATCCCTGCTGGCGTTGCCGTCTAATCGAGGTGCGTTGGAACTCGTCGAGAAGCGTTCGCAGGCGTTCGGGAGGCCTGACGAGCTGGCCGAGGCGTACCAGCAGGTTGTCGATTCGTGCCCGGATATGGCTTCGAAAGCTCCTTTTGTCAGGCGCTTGGCCAAGGTCCTGATCGACGATCTCGGCATGCCTGAAAAGGCGCTGTTTTGGCTCAAAAAAATCGCTCTTCTTCAAGCCTCGGAGGATCTCCGGGCGATTTCCAGAATAGAGAGAGGTTTGAGCACGAAGAAACAAAGCGAATCCTCGAGTGATAGCTCGTCACCGTTCAATGGGCTGTCGGTCGACGAGGATGTCGCTGAGGAAGTCCCCAATTCGCCCTCATATTCCCCGAGAACGGAGGGGAGCGCGGGTGGGGATGACGCTTTCGAAGTGGTAGAGCAAAGGGATGCCGAGGAAGCCTCGGCTTCGCGGTCATATTCCCAGAGAGTGACTCAGGGCGTGGGGGACGATCTCTTCGCAGAGGCCGAGCAGACGATTCTAGAAGAGCCCATCGAACCCGCCGACGAGGATGTCTTGTCCGAGGACATGTCGGATGAAGAATACGTCGAAGCCTTGCACAAAGCCGCGGAAAAAGCTCGACTCGCGGGAAACGACGGGGCGGTCGAGGAGCGGATGCTTCAGGTGCTGGAGCGCGCGCCTCACGATCAAAAGGCGACCACGTACTTGGAGAGGCGGTTTCGCGCGCGAAGTGACTGGAGATCGCTCAGAGATCTGCTCATGACCTCGTCCGGAGCTGAGCACCTACCACAGGCGGTTCAAACGGTACGTCTGCGCGAGGCGGCCCGGCTGTCCGAGGAGCAGCTGGCCGACATCGAAGGTGCCATCGACGCGTGGAAGCTGATTTACGAAAACGACCACAAAGTCCGGGACGCCGCCGACGCGCTCGGCAGATTGTTGACCGAGGCCGGACGATGGGAAGAGCTTCTCGAAGTTCTCATCTCAGAGGCTGAGGTCACCCATAGTCGAACTAAGAGGATTGAAGTCTATCGAAAAATCGCAAAGGTCTATGAAAAAGAGACCGGGGATTTGTCCGCGGCGGCTGATTCGTACCGGCAGATTTTGGAGCTGCTTCCAGACGACGAAGAGTCGCTTGAAGCTCTTGACTCCATCTACATCGATCTTCGGCACTTCGATGAATTGGTGTCCCTTTTAATGAAGAGAGCCGAGCTGAGCCGCAATCGTGACGCCAAACGCGATTTTTTGTTTCGCGCGGTGCTCACCATGCGCGAGCAGCTGAGTCAAAACGAACAGGCCTATGATCTGTGCAAGGATATCCTTGAGATCGCACCACGGGACCAGGAAATACTGGCTGTCATGGAGGGCATCGACGAGGAAGAGCAGAACTGGGGGCGACTCATCGGTGTCCTCGACATGCGGACGCAGGCTGCGCAGTTCATGGAGGAAGGGACCACCTACGTCCGAAAGAAGGCCCATGTGGCCATGCAACAGCTTGGCGACAAAAGATTGGCCATCAACAGCTGGAATCAGCTGCTCGACATGCTGCCCGGAGACTCCGAGGCCGTCTCGGAGCTCATCGAGCTCAACCGGAGCGCGGGGAACTTCGACAAGCTCGTCGATGTGCTGCGCATGGCGCTCGAGCACGCCGCGGACGACGCCCAGAAGGTCGCCTTTCACAAACAGCTGGCGCGGGTTTTGGAAAACGATCTGGACCAGCCCGAAGCGGCGATGGAGTCCTGGAGTGCCGTCGTGGAGATCGACCCGGACGCGGAGTCTCTGCAGGCCATGTGTCATTGGTTCGAGCGGGTGGGGCAGTGGGACCAGCTCATCGAACACTTGCGACTTCAGGCGCAGCATACCGAGGATAAGAAAGAACGCGGCGATCTTCTTTACGGGGCCGCTCAGGTCATCAACGAAGAGATAGGGGATCCGGACGGCGCCATAGAACAATTGGCGGCTGTCGTTTCCGAGGTCGATCCCAGCCACAAGGACACGCTCAGGCTGCTGAGCGACCTTCTGTTCGAGAGGGGAGACTACTCCGAAGCAGCTGATTTCCTCGATCAGCTCATCAGCTACACGCAGGAAGACGACGAGCTCTTCGATCTGCTCGTCATCCTCGGCGACTGGAGCCGCGACCGCCTCGATGATCTGCAAAGAGCCATGCACGCTTATGAGCGAGCCATCGGCCTCAACCGCGAGGACGAGGGGCTCGTCGATACCTTGGATGGGGTCTACGTCGATCTCGGCGAGTGGGATCGTCTGCTGGAGCTTCTGTATGACAGGGCGA
>JAABTR010000319.1 GCA_011389755.1 Deltaproteobacteria bacterium
CGTCGATACCTTGGATGGGGTCTACGTCGATCTCGGCGAGTGGGATCGTCTGCTGGAGCTTCTGTATGACAGGGCGAATCGCGAATCGGACGCGCAAGCCAAGCTGGCCATCATGACACGGGGCGCTCATGTCTGTGAGGAGAACCTCGGAGATTTCGGGAAAGCGTGGTTTTGGCAAAAGGATATCTTTGAGAACCTGTGGGAGCTGGATGGAGTCATCGAGTCTATCGAGGAGGCCGCGCACAGGATGGAGCTGTGGCCCGAGCTCATAGAGATATACGGCACGTTGACTCGAAAGACAGAGGATGTCGACGAGCAGGTCGTTTGGTGGCTGAAGATAGCCGATGTTTTCGAGAACAAGCGCGACGACGCGGGGCAAGCGCTCGAAGCTGTCCTGCGGGCCTTTGGTTTGCGTCCCGAGATGGAAGAATTGCTCGACCGGGTGGATCGGCTGGCTGTGAGCGCGTCCAACTGGCAACGTCTCGCCACCGTCTACGGCGTGTTGGTCAACCGGATGGAGGCGGCTAGCGACAAGATCACCTTGCTGACTCGCTACGCGAAGGTTTTGGCAGATGACGGCGGTCAATATCACGATGCGTTCGACGTGAGCCTCAAGGCGTTCGAGATCAACCCCAGGAGCGAAGAGCTGCTCGCTTTGGTCGAGAAGATGGCCCATGCGTCAAAGCGCTGGAAGGATATGATCCGCGTTTACAACGTCTGCACGCGCCTCATCGAGGAACCTTCGCAGCGCTCAGAGCTCAAATTGCGCTGCGTCCCGCTCTACAACGACGAACTCGGCGACCCAGAAGGCGCCTTGGCCGCGATCATAGAGGCTTTTCGTTACGATTGTTTCGATAAGGACATCGTTTCACGGGTCTGGGACGAGGTCGAGAAGTTGGACGACGCGCTCGACCCGTCTGCGCAGGGGACCTACTGGAACAAGCTCATAGAGACATACCGCGCTCTCGCCGAAGAGAATCGGCGGGAACCGGAAAAACAAGGGGGGCTCCTCACTCAGGTCTCACGCATCTACGAGGACAAACGCAAAGATCCCGCGGCGGCATTCGATGCGATGCGGGATGCTCACCGGGTGCGTCCCAAGGACGAAGAGACCATCACGCGCCTCGAATATCTGGCTGAGCAGCATGGGCTCTGGGATTCGCTCGTGACCCATTACCAGTACGTCCTCGATGAGACGTTCGAGATGGACGTGGCGGTGCTGTTGCACCGCAGGAAAGCGGCTGTTTTGGTCGAACGGCTCGATGGGCTCGAGGAGGCTGCGGACCATTATTGGCAGCTCATCCAGCTCGACGAGACCGACAATGAGGCCTACGACAACCTGCTGGCGTACTACGCAAACGCCAAGAAATGGAATGAGCTGGTCAACCTGCTCGAGCGCAAGCTGGATTCAGCCTCACAAG
>JAABTR010000320.1 GCA_011389755.1 Deltaproteobacteria bacterium
TATCTGGCTCGTCATCTGGCTCACTTCCGCACGACCGCGTCCTGCTTGCACACCGAGACACACGCGCCGCACTTGATGCACGCGCCGGCTTCGAGGGTGTGGACCTGTTTCTTCTCGCCCGTGATGGCGTCTGAGGGGCAGGCTTTGACGCACACGTGGCAGCCGTTGCACTTTTGGGCATCGATGGCGTAGGTGATGAGCTCCTTGCACACCCCGCCGGGGCAGCGGCCTTCGTGCACGTGAGCTTCGTACTCGTGTCTGAAATGGCGCAAGGTGCTGATGACCGGGTTCGCGGCCGAGCCGCCCAGGGCGCACAAGGACGCGTCAGTCATCCACTGGCCGGTCTGCTCGAGCAGCGCGATGTCGTCCTCGCTGCCGCGGCCCCCGCAGATGCGATCGAGGGCCGCGAGGCAGGCTTTTAGGCCCTCCCGGCAGGGGACGCACTTGCCGCACGACTCGTCGGACAAAAACTTGATGAAGTACCGCGCCACGTCCACCATGCAGGTCTGGTCGTCCATGACGATCATGCCGCCCGAACCCATCATGGAGCCCGCGTCGGTCAGGCGCTTGAAGTCCACCGGCAGATCGAGCATCGACTCGGGCAGGCAGCCGCCCGAAGGGCCGCCGGTCTGCACCGCCTTGAACTCGCGGCCGCCGGGGATCCCCCCGCCCACCTTCCAGATGACATCCCTCAAGGTGATCCCCATGGGGACCTCCACGAGGCCGGTGTTATTGATCTTACCCACCAAGGAGAAGATCTTGGTGCCCTTTGAGTGGTCGGTCCCCACGCTCGCGTAGGCCTGAGGCCCTCCTTGGAAGATCATCGGCACGTTGGCCCAGGTCTCCACGTTGTTGAGCACCGTCGGGAGGCCGTGCAGCCCCTGCTCCACCGTGTGGACGTACTTGGCCCGCGGCTCGCCCGGCCGTCCTTCGAGGGAGGCCATCAGCGCGGTGGACTCGCCGCACACGAACGCGCCGCCGCCCCGGTTGATGGAGATGTCGAACGAGAAGCCGGTGCCGAGGATGTCCTTCCCGAGCAAGCCGGCCTCCCGCGCCGCCGCCATGGCCGCCGAGAGCCTCTGCACCGCCAGGGGGTACTCGTGGCGCACGTACACATAGCCCTGCTCGGATCCCACCGCGAAGGCGCCGATGAGCATGCCCTCGATCACCGCGTGAGGGTTGCCCTCGAGCAAGGAGCGGTCCATGAAAGCGCCGGGATCCCCCTCGTCTGCGTTGCAGATGACGTATCTCTTCTCGCCGGGGGCCTTGCGGCCCGACGCCCACTTGCGCCCGGTGAGAAACCCTCCGCCGCCCCGCCCGCGCAGGCCGGCCGCGCTCACCGCGTCGATCACGGCCTCGGGATCGCCCTGTTCGAGCACCTTGGCGAGGGCGTCGTAGCCGCCCACCGCGAGATAGTCGTCCAGGCTCTCGGGGTCTAGATGCCCGTTTTGATGAAATATCTTGCGGAGTTGTTCTTTGTAGAACGGGATCTCGTGTTCGAAAGGGATCGCCTCGCCCGAGACCGGATCCCGGTAGAGCAGCGCTTCGATGATGCGGCCGCTCTGCACCGTCTCGGTGACGATCTGCTCTACATTTTTCTCTTTGACCTTGGGGTAAAAGACCCCTCGCGGGCGAATCACCACGATGGGCCCCTGCTCGCAGAAGCCGTGGCACCCGGTGATGGTGAGCTCCACCTCGCCTTTGAGGCCCTTTTGCTCGAGGACGCGCTCGAGCCTGGCCGCCACCTTGCGGCAGCCGGTGGCCTGGCAGCCCGTGCCTCCGCAGACCGTGATTTTCAAGCGGTCCTCGGGCCGCTGCTCGATCGCGGCCCGCCTGCGCGCCTCGAGATCCGTTGGATTCGCGATTCGCTCCATCATGCGCCCTCTTCGCCCTTTTGCTCAATATTTTTGAGCAGTTTCGACATCTTCGGGACCGTCAGCTGCCCGAAGTGCTCTTCGTCGATCTCCACGACCGGGGCGATGGCGCAGGCGCCCACGCAGCCCACGCTCTGGATCGTGAACTTTTTGTCCGCGGTGGTCTCCCCGTCGGCCACGCCCAGCTCGCGGACGGCCGCGTCGAGCACCAAAGGGGCGCCGCGGACGTGACACGCGGTGCCCATGCACACGCGCACCAGGTGCTTGCCCCGGGGCTCGAGGCTCAAAACATTGTAGAACGACGCCACCGAGTAGACCCGGGAGCGGGGCACGCCGAGCCGTGTGGACACCTCACCGAGGGCCTCGGCCGGCAGGTAGCCCAGCTCGGACTGGACATCCTGGAGCACCATCACCAGGCTGGACGGCTCCTTGGGATAGCGGGAAAAAATGTTTTCGAGCATGTGTTGCGCCCTTGTAGAAAAACGTTGCTAGGCCCCGTATATCAGACCCCATCGCACCGGCCAAGGACTTGTGGTGAATTTTCTCCCGAACCCGAGACACTTAAATCTCACCGAAATAATTCAGGATTACACAGGTTGGAGGCAGGATTTCGCGCGCTTTTTTTTCGCGCAGAGGGTCTAGATATAGGTGTCGATCAGCTGGCCCAAATGAGAAGCCCGAGCCCGCACAGGAGGCGCTTTCGCCGACCTGGCGACCTCCCCGGCCTGCTCGATGAGGTCGACGGCGGCTTCGCCTTGCATCTCTATGGCCTCGAGCCCCTTTTTGGCCACCGCAACATCCAGCGCCCTCCCGAGCACCTCCCCTTTCAAACTGACTGAGCTCATCGACAACTCCTCGCGGGCTACGCCCCCCTCGATAGCTAACAATCGGACAAAGAGCCCAAAACTTGAGCGCCTGAGCCTCGGTTTTCTCCTTTTTTTTCACAAAATCGGTGAACACTGTGCTTTTTTGTTCTTACTAAAAAAAACAATCGAAACACCCAAGCTTAAGGAGAACGCCATGAAACCGAAAAAGAATCGGCAAAACGAGAACGCCTTGGGCCAAAAAGACGAGCTGCGCGATCGCGTCGAAGCCAAGCGCAAGGAGCTGGAGTCCAAGCTCTACGAATACCGGGCGAACTCGCGTCAGCAAGGGCGAGAGACTGTCAACGAGATTGAGAGTCGCCTCGACGAGCTTGGCAACATGCTGCACACGGGATGGGAGAACGTCTCGGATACGGTGGCGGGAAAGCTCAACGTGTGGCTGGAAAAATCATCGGAGACTGAAAAGAAGGAAAAGTGACGCGAGCGTCACTACGACACGAGGCCGCGCGCTGTCTGCACCACGTTGGCCACCGTGAAGCCGAAGTTCTCCATGCACACGTCGCCGGGCGCCGAGGTGCCGAAGCGGTCTATGGTCACGGCGGCGCCGGCCGAGCCGGTGTAGCGCTCCCAACCAAAGCCCGATCCCGCCTCCACCGCCACGCGGCAGGTGACCGCCTTGGGCAGCACCGCCTCGCGGTAATGTGGGTCCTGACGCTCGAAGCGTTCCCAGCAGGGCATGGAGACCACGCGGACGCTCACGCCTTCCCTTTCGAGCTCTTCGGCCGCGGCCACGCACAAAGACAGCTCAGAGCCGGTGCCGATGAGGATCATGGCGGGCTGTCCGCCGCAGTCGCGGACCACGTACCCGCCCTTCATCGCCTTCTCGGCGCTCGTGCCGTCGAGGGAGGGGACGCTCTGTCTCGACAGGGCCAGCAAGGTGGGACCATCCCGCCTCTCCACCGCGGCGTGGTAGGCTCCCGCGACCTCGCGCCCGTCCGCGGGCCGAAAGACGTCGAGCCCCGGGATGGCCCGCAGCGAGGCGATGTGCTCCACGGGCTGGTGGGTGGGCCCGTCCTCGCCCACGGCGATGGAGTCGTGGGTCATCACGTAGATCACGCCCGCGTGGGAGAGCGCCGAGAGCCGGATGGCGCCGCGCATGTAGTCGGCGAAGCTCAGGAAGGTGCCGCAGTAAGGGATGAGGCCCGAGCCGTGCAGGGCGATGCCGTTGCAGATGGCCCCCATGGCGTGCTCTCGGACCCCGAAGTGGATGTAGCGCTGGCTGAAATCATCCTTGGAGATGGCCAAGGAGCTCTTGAGGGCCGTGTTGTTGGACGGCGTCAGGTCCGCGGAGCCTCCGATGAGGCCGGGCAGCTCGTCGGCCAAGGCGTTTAAGCATTTGCCCGAGAGGACCCGGGTGGCGGCCGGGTGGGCCTCGTCACCGAGCGCGGGCAGGGCCTGCGCATACCCGTCGGGCAGCTCGCCGCTTATGAGCTCTTCGAAGAGCGCCGCTTCGTTGGGGTACTCGTCCCTGTAGGCGTCCAGAGTCTTGTTCCACGCCTCCTCGAGGGCTGCGCCGCGGTCCGTGGCCTTGCGCATGTGGGTGTAGACGCTCTCGGGGACCTCGAAGGGCGCCGCGTCCCAGCCGAGGTTCTTCCGGGTGGCCTGGTTCTCGTCGGCGCCCAGGGGCGCGCCGTGGGTCGAAGAGCTGCCGGCCTTGTGGGGCGAGCCGTAGCCGATGGTGGTCCGCACGCAGATGAGCGACGGGCGCGCGGTCTCGGCGCGGGCCGCCTCGATGGCCGCCGCGATCTCCTCGAGATCGGTGTTGCCCCTCTCCACCACCAGGACCTGCCAGCCGTAGCTTTCGAACCGGGCGGGCACGTCCTCGGAAAACGTGAGGTCGGTGGGCCCATCGATGGTGATTTTATTGTCATCATAAAGGGCGACGAGGTTGCCGAGTCCCAGGTGACCGGCCAGGGAGCACGCCTCGGAGCTAATGCCCTCCATCTGGCAGCCGTCGCCCATCAAGACGTAAATATTGTGGTCGACGACCTTGCAGCCGGGCTTGTTGAAGCGGGCGGCCAGGTGCTTGGCGGAGATGGCCATGCCGACCGCGTTGGCGATCCCCTGCCCCAGCGGACCGGTGGTGACCTCCACGCCGGGGGTCACCCCGTTTTCCGGGTGGCCGGGGGTCTTGGCGCCCCATTGACGGAACGCCTTGATGTCCTCGATAGAGATGTCGTATCCGGTCAGGTGCAACAGCGCGTACTGAAGCATGCTGCCGTGGCCGGCGGACAAAACGAACCGGTCCCGGTTGAACCAGCCCGGGCTCTTGGGGTTGTGCCGCATAAAGCGGTCCCACAAGACGAACCCCATCGGCGCGGCCCCCATAGGCAGGCCCGGGTGACCCGACTTCGCTTTGTCGACGGCATCGGCGGCCAAAAAACGTATCGCGTTGATGCAGCGGCTTTCCAAGTTGCTTCGATCAGTCATCGTTCTTTCCTCTTTTTTTTTTGCGCCGGTTTTCCTGGTGCCGCGGTCACCGGCCTCGTCCGAGCCCCCGGCGGTCTTGTACCACTGTCGCCGACCAGTTCCTACCGGATTATTGCGCCTCTACGATATGATCTCACGCAGCTGTCAATCGCAGATCTGTCTGAGCTGCGTCTCGTAAGCTTCGACGAGCTCCCGGCGCTGCTCGGGGGCGAGCTCATTGTTGTCTCTCAAGAGCCGGTCGACCAGCGCCTCGGCCCCTTCTTCGCGGTAGATCCGGCACTGCTCGTCCGTATCATGCGAAGTATACTCCGCGGGGTTGAAGATGATACCGAACAAGGACGGCCAGGCCGCCAAGAGCACAAACGAAGCGGCCGCGACAGCGCCCACGACACCTTGCACGGCCCGAATTCCGGCGCTTTCGCTGCGGCGCAGGGTCTGCGGATCGAGCGCGAAGCCGAGCACAGCACCTGCGACGAAGCCGCCGATGTGAGCCCCGTTGTCTGCCCCTATAAAGATACCGAAAACGACCACGTAGACAGCCCACTTGGCGGCGTAGTTCCGAACCATCCGGCCGTCGCCGGTGCCGAGGCGGTGCCCCCAGCCGGCCAAGAGACCCAAGAGGCCCATGATGGCCCCGGATGCGCCGATGGAGATGGTCGGCCTGCCCGCGAGGATTCCGTGGTAGGCGAGGCTCACCAAGCTCGCCACGAGCCCCGTGACGACGAAGAGCAAGATCGTGCGGCCCCTGCCAAAAATCTCCTCCACCTGCGGACCGATCTGCGACAAGGCGAGCACGTTGAAGCCCAGGTGCCAGATACCGGCGTGCACGAAGATCGACGTGCCCAGTCGCCACCACTGGCCACCGTCCACGACGGCGCCCCACCAGCTCCCTCCGAACTCGGCGAGGGTCTCGATGCGAAAGCCCCCCAGGGATCCGGCGCGCCCCCCTTCGGCCATCAGCATCCGAGCGTAGACGCCGATGAAGGCAAACGCCAGCGCCACGCTCACCGACACAATAACCGGGACGCTCAGCCCCAAGCGCCCGAGCACGGTCAGGGTGCGGCCCGACAGGCGGCCGCCACAGCGAACACAGAGCTTGTCGCCCCCATCGTTGAGCTCGCCGCAGTGGGGGCAGGAGGTGTGTTCATAGCGTACCTGGTCGCCGCGATCCTTGGCCCTTTGCCGCCCCGCCTTCACCTTTTTTTGCAAGCGCTCGAGCTTCCAGCGCACCCGCACGCGGTTGAACCCGAGCGCGGCCGCCCAGTCGGACGCCTTCTCGACCCAGTCTCGCTTGGGGCCTTGTTTTGTATCCCGATCCATTCCCACCGCCGTTTCTTTAAGAACATCTCACATCCCTCACCTTCGATATGACCCCAGCGGCCCATAAAAGGCAAATGGTAGTCAAAAAACACACATTCCGGAATCATCGTGTCCCGATTCAGGTCACTTTTGTCCGTCTTGCGCATCTTGAGCGCAGGTGAGACCATGAGACCTGGTGTGAGATGGGAGGGAAGCGGGCGAGTCCGGGGGGACCGAGAGGCGCGTCCGGGGCGAGTCCGTTGTTGCTTGCTTCCAAAAATATCCAGACCATCTATCGTGCGGTCCATTCCTCACCGATCTCGTGAAGAATGGGCCTCGCTTGGCTGTCTCGCGCCCGCATAGTTACCTTCATCTCTACCCCGGCGTTTTAACGCACGAGCAAACCGAAATGAACGCGCGTTCTCGACCCGGGCGTCCGCGATAACGCATTTACACGTTTGGCAGTTGGAATCTGTTATGGTAGCTTCCCCTCAAAATCGAAGGTATCTTTGATGACGTGTCGCCTAACACAAACTGGAACTTCTGATTCGGCGAAGCATCGACACAGGATGTGAGAAAAATGAAAGAACGAATCGCAGGGATAATCATCAACGAGCTCAAAATCAAGGACGTGACGCCTCAAACGTTCGACCCGAACCTCGACCTCATCGAAGATCTGGGGATCGACTCCATGGAGCTGACGACCATTGTCGTGGTCCTGCAAGACGAGTTCGGCATCCGCATCGATGAAGATGACTTCGCCCAGCTGACCTCTCTGGCCAAGATCGCCGAATATATCGAGATCAAGAAAAAGGACTGAACCGACCGTGGCCGTCAAATTTAGAGACATCCTCGCCGACCCGGAGATCGAAGCCCGTTGGCTAAAAGTCAAAAAATACTTCTACCTACGTGAGTCGACATACGACATGACCAGCCGCTGCAGTCTTCGCTGCGACGGCTGTTACTACTACGAGGGAGAGAAACAAAAGACGCCGGACGTGACAGACCCCGAAAAGTGGCGCGCGCTTTTACAAGCCGAGAAGGATCGGGGTATCACCTTCGTCGTGCTCGCCGGCGCCGAACCCGGCCTGGTGCCCGAGCTGTGCCGCACCTGCTACGAGGTCATCCCCAACGGATGCATCGCGTCCAACGGGCTGCGCTCCTTTCCCGAAGACATCGGCTACCGCATCCACATCTCGGTGTGGGGCGACGACGCGGAGTCCAAAAAAAGCCGCGGCCGGGCGTGCCTAGACACGCAGCTCGAGGCCTTTCAGGGGGACGACCGGGCGGTGTTCATCTACACCTTCACTAAGAGCAACATCGACCAGCTCGACTCGGTCGCGGCGCGGATCGCCGACGAGGGCGGCAGACTGTCGTTCAACCTGTTCTCGGCGCCCGTGGGTTACGAAGGTCCGTTGCGCCTGGGCGCCGAGGCGCTGCGCCGCACCCGCGACAAGATGCTGGAGATCATGGACCGCCACCCGGAGGCGACCTTGTTCTCTCGCTACAACGCCGAGGTGCACACGGATCCTGAGAAGTCTCTGCACCAGCGCTTCAAATGCCCCTATCCCCGGTGCAACCCCAGCACGGCGGTGGGGCTGGGCCGCACCTTCAGGCAGTACCGCACCGACTTGACGTGGGACCGCAAAGCGTCGTGCTGCGTGCCGAACACAGATTGCGACGACTGCCGCCACTACGCCGCCGGGTCCGCCATCGTGACCTCTCGCATGCTGCGGCACGTCGACGACGCGCTCTCCTTTCGCAAGTGGCTCGACTACGTCGACACATATCTCTCGGTGTGGATCCGAGGGTACGAAAAAGGACAAAACCTCTACACGTGACACCGCGCCGGCCACCGGGCCGGCAGGGCACGCGGGGATCGACGGAGCAGGATCGTGCTGACGATAAATGACCTCATCAAAGACGACGAAACGCGCCGCAAGTACCAAGACATCAAAAACATGGTCGGCTCCGGCGGGATGCGCAGCTCCATCTACGATGTCAACAACATCTGCAACCTGCGCTGCAAAGGGTGCTTCTACTTCTCGAGCGATCAGCACAAGGTCGACGATCAAAAGGATCTGGACGTTCTGCGCCGCTTCATCGAGAGGGAAAAAGCCCGCGGGGTCAACTACGCGATCCTGATAGGCGGCGAGCCGTCCTTGTCGCTGGAGCGGCTCGACATCTGGTACGACAGCGTCAAGTGCTCCGCGGCCACCAACGGCGTCAAGCGCATCCCCAGGGAGCGCTACCCTCAAATGCGCATCGGCATCTCTTTGTGGGGCGACGAAGAGGATGAGATCCGCCTGCGGGGCAAGAACACCTTCGGGATCTCTTTGCAAGCT
>JAABTR010000321.1 GCA_011389755.1 Deltaproteobacteria bacterium
GACCAGGGCGTGCCCGGCATGGACTGGGACGAGGGGAGCTACGCCCGGGTCCGCGACACCATGGACGCCATGCTCGACGAGTTCCCCCACGTGGTCATCTCCTCGAAGTACTACCACCGGGTGCTCACGACGCAGACGATGCTGGGGCGGCGCTTCGGCTGGATGGAGTGCCCCTCGGTCTCCGAGGCCCTAGACAAAAGGGAGCCGCGTCCCAAGCGACTGGCCGGTTTCAACTCCTTCGGTTCCGACTACGAGACGGTCCACCGATGTTGCACCTCGGTGACGCGGGACTGCGCCACGTGCCACGACGGGGCGGCCACGATGTCGTGGATCATGGTCAACAAGCGCGAGCACATGAACTCCCCCGAGGATTTCGCAAGCTGGGTGGACGTCACCCACATGTTCGCGAGGCTCTACGAATACATCCCCTGGTGATCTCTATGAAAAACCGTTCCCCTTCCGACATCGTCATTTGCGGCTACGACATGGTCACGCCCCTGGGCACCGAGCTCGAGGCGCAGTGGGAAGCCTTCGCCGCGGGCCGCAGCGGAGTCGATCACATCCATAGGTACGCGCTCGATGACACCGACCCGGTCCGCGTGGCCGGCCAAGTGCCGGCCATCGACTGGGAACGATACGACTTTTGGAGCGAGCGCGACGCCGGGAACTGGTTCTCCCCGGTGATCTTCCACTCCATGCTCACGGCCAGCCGCGCCTTGGAGCACGCCGGACTCGTCATCACCGGGCAGAACGCCCACCGGGTGGGCATCACCTACTCCTCGGCCATCGGCGGCCTCGACGCCATGATCGGCGCCGAGGCGAAGCTCCGCTTGGGCGGCACCCCACACCCTTTTACGAACCCCAACGGATGTCTCAACCTGGTGGGCGGCAAGGTGTCGATCTTGACAGGGGCCCAAGGGCCCATCTTCAGTCCGGTGGCGGCGTGTGCCACGGGCGCCTCGTCCATCGCCAGCGCGGCCATGCTTTTGCAGACCGGTCGAGCAGACGCGGTCATCGCCGGGGCCTGTGATTTTCCGGTGATCCGCTCACTGATCTGGTCGTTCGCCTCGATGAACGGCGCCTTTAAGAGCCTCAAACCCTCTGACAGGGCCTACAACGACCCAACCAAGGCATCCAGGCCTTTCTCAGCCGACCGCAAGGGCTTCGTGGTCTCAGAGGGTGCGGCCGCGTTCGTCGTCTCGACGCGGGAGGGCGCCGAACGCCTCGGGCTGCCCATACGCGGCGTCATCCGCGGCATCGGCATGACGTCCGACGCCACGCACTACGTGGCCCCGCACCTGCCCACCATCACGGCGTGCATCCGCGGGGCCCTCGCGGACGCGGGCGTCGAACCGGGGGAGGTGGACGCCATCAACGCCCACGCCGCTTCGACAGGAGTGGGCGACGCCACCGAGGCCAGGGCGCTGTTCGAGGTCTTTGGCGCTCGGCGCATCCCCATCAGCGCCAACAAGTCCCAGATCGGCCACACCATGGGCGCGTCGAGCGGCATCGAGCTGGTGCTCACCGTGGAGGGCCTGAACAAGAAAATGCTCTTGCCCACGCTGAACTACGACCCCGATCCCAAGCTGCCCACCCTCGATCCGGTGGCTCAAGGTGCACGGCCCGTCGAGCACCGCTGCGCCCTGAGCAACTCCTTCGGCTTCGGCGGCTGCAACGTCTGCCTCATCGTCTCCCGCCACTGATCGCTCCGCCGGTGGGCGACTCCCAGTTCATGACGCGGAGACCGTCGATGGCGCCGAACCCATCCACGTTCGGCGACACGAGAGTCAGCTCGTCGGCCAGCGCCACCGCGGCGATCATCAGATC
>JAABTR010000322.1 GCA_011389755.1 Deltaproteobacteria bacterium
GCCTACGCCCTGGGCTTGCGCAATGTGCTGCTCATCACCGGCGACCCTCCCATTTTGGGGGACTATCCACACGCCACCGCCGTCTTCGACGTGGACTCCATCGGGTTGACCAACATGGTCTCGCGGCTGAATCAGGGCATCGATCTGGGCGGGCGGAGTATCGGTAAACCGACGGGGTTCTTGGTCAGCGTCGGGCTCAACCCGACGGCGCTCAACCCCGACAAGGAGCTCGGTCGGTTCCATTGGAAGGTCGAAGCCGGGGCCCACGTGGCCATCACCCAGCCGGTCTTCGACGCCGATCAGCTGCTTCGCTTCCTGGACTCCGTGGAGGCCGCCGGCTTGGACATCCCCATCATCGCCGGGCTGTGGCCGCTTCAGAGCCTGCGCAACGCGGAGTTCTTGGCCAACGAGGTGCCCGGAGTTTCGGTGCCCACGCAGGTTCTCGCCCGCATGGAGCAGGCACGAAACGCCAACAACGAGGTCGAAGAGGGTGAGCGCATCGCCCTTGAGATTTTCTCCCGGATAAGGCACCGCGTCCGGGGATTGCAAGTCAGCGCGCCTTTTGGAAAAATCGCCTCGGCCGTGCGGGTCCTGGAAGGGGCGCGAGCCAACCTGGGCTCGTAGCGAGACCGCGAGGGAGAGATGGGCAAAGGTCATCTGAAAATCATGTTCGCTCACCACCGCTGGTGGTATCCGACCTTTGTCAACGGCGCGGATATCGCAAACCACGAGTTCGCCACCAAGTTTCGGCAGCGGGGCAACGAGGTCAAGGTGGTGGGGATCACGCCGCCGGGCGGCCGCAGCAGGCTCAGCTACAGGCGCTATTCGGCAGAAGGCGTGCCGGTCTGTCTCGTAACGAGCGAGTTTGTCAAATCCTTGTCCCGCGAAATCAAGGATTTCAAACCCGACGTGGTCGTCACCTCCTGTCCCGAGCCCAGCTGCAGCCGAGACGACACCACCCGCATGGTGGAGGTCATCAGGCAGCACAAGGTGCCGGTGGTGCTGTACGCCCACGAGCTCGAGAACACCTTGGATCTGTTCGAAGACGCCCGACAGCACCTCAGCTCAATCGTGACCAACAGCCGCTTCATGTCCGATGAGATCAAAAAGCGGTGGCCAAAAACGTCGCCCCAGGTCGTCTACCCGGTCCCTGATTGGCACTCCATCGACGCGGGGGGGGCCAGCGGGCCGTTCGTCACCTTTTTCAACCCGTCGCCCCACAAGGGGATCGGGATCGCCCACACCCTCGTGACCCAGAGGCTCAAGACCCGCCCCTTTTTGTTCGTGGAAGGGTTCATGGATCCCGAGGCCCACGGCATCTCCCTCATCCGCTCTGGAAATCTCGTGCACGCGCGGCGGTCGCCCGACGTCGCGACCATCTACGTGATGACGCGGACCGTGATCGTCCCTTCCCAGTGGCAGGAGCCGTTCGGGCGAATCGCTCTCGAGGCGATGTACAACCACATCCCGGTCATCGCCTCCGCCACAGGGGGCTTATTGGAGTCGGTGGGCGAAGGCGGGCTGCTCATCGAGAACTATTCAGATGTGGACCGATGGGTGGACGCCCTCGAGCGGCTCGACGACGAGTCAGAGCGCAGGCGCTGGATCGTGGCGGGAGCGGCCCACGTCCAAAGCTTCTCCCAACGAAAAGAGGTCGACACATTTCTCAACATACTCGGCGAGGCGGCCTCACAGCCCGGGCCGACGTGAATGAACGCGAAACATTGCCACGAGGGCGTCTATCGTTTAAGGATGGGACGCTGACAAAAAAAATGAGCCCATGCCAGACGTCAAGATGAAAAAGATCGAGCTGCTCTTCGGTATCAAGGCCGAGCAGTCTCTGCGAGACGCGATCCGAGAGCACAGCGAGAAGGGCGGGGACGCCCAAAACCCGCTGGAGCTTTGTCCCGTCGGACAAAAGGACTGGATCGCCGGCCGGCGCATCGGCGCGATCATCGGCTTCGGCGAGTGCGAGAAGTCGGCGCGCTCGGTCATGCAGAGGCTCGTTCGCCTCAAGTCCTATCAGCGCATTCGCAGGGAAAACATCCGCCTCTACGCGGTCAAACCGCCGGTCCCGGTGTTCAAAGAGCCTGCGCCCGAAGAGGACAAGGACCCCGCCAACGAGGACGGCTCGGTGACCTGCCCGGTCTGCGAGGCCCACATCCACCGCTACAACGCTCAGTATGACCCCGACGGCAAGCTCGTGGGCTGCTATCTCTGCCGGGGCGAGAGCCGCCGCTAACGCCGGGCCGTCTTCGCATTAAAAAATGCGCCTCCGTCCACGATCGTTGACAGGTGCGCCTTGTCCCAGCCCGGGGTCGCAGGATAATCTCTAAACTATTTTCGGCTCCTTTGGATTGCGTGGCCGCCGCACAAACGGATGGCACACGACGTGCAACGATTTGCGACGCGGCTCGAGGCACCGAGCACAGTGCTCGAAACCCCACAGCCGGGCAAGGAGGACGCGATGGGAACATCGAGGCGTTTCGCCCTTATTTTTGTGTCATTATCACTCGCGGCGCTCCCCCTCGGGGGGTGTTCGGCGGACGATGCCGATTATGCCAAGGACGGGCGGGGGGACGACAGCTGGGACGGCGACTACGAACCGGCACCGGGTGCCGGAGAAGGCGGAGGGGAAGGCGAAGGGGAGGGCGAGGGAGAAGGCGAAGAGCTGCCGCCCGAGATCGAGGAGCCGGCGAACTTCAAGGTCCCTCGGGGATCGGGCCGCTTCGTCTTCGTACCGGATGAGACCAACGACGCCGTCGTGGTGGTCGACTCCGAGACCCTGGAGCTGGAGGTCGTGCCCGTGGGAAGCCACCCGACACACGTTGTGCCGCTCGGCGACAAGAATGTCGCGGCGGTGATCAACGTCGGCTCCGACGAGGTCACCATCTTGCGAGCGGCGCCCGGTCAACCCACCGAGACCGTCGATGTCGAGGTCCGTCCCGACACCAACGCCCTGGCCGCCACATCGGACGGGGCCTACATCGTCGCGTACTGGGACCCCCGGCTCGAGGAGAGCCCGATAACCCCGAGCACCGATCAGGAGATCACCATCATCTCGACCGGCAAAGGGCAGGAGCAGGGTTACCACATGACGGTCGGGATGCACCCGTGGGACGTGGTCTTCGATGAGGAAGACACCACCGCCTTCGTGCTCACCGAGAGCGGCATCAACATCATCGACCTCTCGGCGCTGGCGAAACAAAAAATGCCCCCCATCGTGTCTCCCTTCGAGAGCGGCTCTTTCGACCCTCATTCGGCCGATCTGGAGATCATCCCGGACGGCTCCACCGTCCTGGCCCGCAAAGACGGCGAGGCGTCGCTGGTCGTCGCTTCGCTCCTCGGAGACGGCGCTCAGAGCACCTACGAGCTCCCCTCCCCGCCCACCGATCTCGACGTGGCGCCCGACGGCAGCTACGGGATGATGGTCCTTCGAGCGACGAGCCAGATCGCCTACTTCTCCTTGCCCATCGAGGGGGACGAGCCGTTTGAGTTTCTCGACCTCGGCGACGCGCTCGTAGGCGTGGCCAGCATCGCCTCAGACTCCCAAAGCGCCGTGGTCTACACCACCTTGGACGACGCGCAAAACTCAGCTGACACCCGCAGGCTCATACACTTATCCGGCTTTGGAGCGGGCGCCTCGGTCCGCTCTGTGGTTCTGGAGCGGGGAATCCACTCGGTGGCGGTGAGCCCCGACTCGCAGTCGGCCATCGTGGTGCACGACCCGGCCAAGGCTTCGGGCCAGAGCCCCTACGCCTACACCCTGGTCGCGCTGCCGCAGCTGCAGGTCAAGCTCCAGAATCTCGCGACCTCGCCGGGTCAGCTCCTCGTGACCCCGGCCGGAGATTTCGGCTTCTTGCTCATGCCCTCGGAGTTCCGCTCCGAGGTTATCGATCTGCGCTCGTTCATCGTCGACTCCCTCGACCTGGGCTCCGAGCCCACCGCGGCCGGCTACGCCCGGGCAACGAACAAGGTCTTCATCTCCCAAGATCACCCGGCCGGCAGGATGACCTTCGTGGATCTCGAGGAAGGCTCCACCAAAACCCTCACCGGATACAGGTTGAACGATGAAATCGAATACTGAAACGAAGCGAACCGGGAAGCCTCTGTTCGCCGGGTTTTTTGCCGTCGCCCCGGCGCTGCTTATTTTTCTCGCCTGTGATCCGAGCGGTCGCTACGACGACGCTCCAGCGGTGAAGACCCGGTACACCGTCGCAGACGGGGTGGTTTTGTGGGAGACCTCGAAAGAGCGCCTCGTCCACATCGAGGCCGACGTCGACGACCCGAAGGTCACGCAGCTCTTTCGAGCACAACCAGGCGCTGACATAAAATGGGTCGTTCCCGGACCAGGCGGTGATTCGGCCTCGCAGCTGTTCGTCTTAACCGTCCCCGAGGATGTCCGCGACGACTCGGCGAAGGTGGCGCTGCACCGTCTGCCGATCGGCAAGGGCGCGGCCGCCCGCTGGGAGACGGGCAAAACATTTGCGAACATCGTCTTCGATCCCACGGGTCGCTACGGGGTCTTGTCCCACGGCAGCGCCTCCTCTTCGGGCGGCCTGACGAACCCCGGGGAGATCGCCGTCATCGACCTCGAAAACCCCGGCGACAAGCCCCTGTTCCACGACCTCTACACGGCGGGACGCAGCACGAGACGGTTCGTCTTCGCGGGCCCGGTCGACATCGCCGGGAAGACCCGCCAGCTCGGCATCGTCTTCGCAGAAGGGGCGGTGAAGCTCTTCGACATCGCCGACCTCGACGCGGCGCTGCCGCTCATCCCCATGACCGCCCAAGACGACGGGCGTTCGATCACGCCGACTCAGGCGATCGCTTTGAGCCAAAAAAACGCAGCCTCAGCGCGGCTGTTCATCCGAGCCCAGGGCTCTCGAGACATCTACGACGTCACCCTGGCCGAAGATCCCCAAAAAGAGCACGAGGTCTTCGCCACCCTCAACCAGCACGAGACCGGCTATGACCCCTTGGACATGCTGGTCACCAGGGACTCCCAGAGGCTGATGCTCCTGACTCTCACCCAGTCGCGAGGGCTCCGGGTAGTGGACGCAGACACCGGCGCGGGCTTCGACATCCCGCTCGCGGACCGGCCCTCGCGCATGACACTTCGAGGCGGCGAAGCGCTCATCTTCGGCGCGTCCCGGGCTGTGCACTTCGTGACCCTCGAAGGCCTGTGGACCCAGAAGGGTTCCAACATCGAGACGATCTACCTCCCGGTGAGCGTCGCAGGAGAGCTCGTCTCGGACGAAGCTCGGATGGTCTTTGAGGGAAAGGACGACTCACTGGTTCTGCTTGATCTGGAGGCCCGCCGGGCCACCCGTCTGGACGGTGCTTCCGGCGAGGAGAGCCCGCCGAGGATGTGGAACGGTCACCTGTACTTTCCGCAAAAAGAGCTCATCGACGTGGTGGAGCTCAAGAGCGGCCGCGTGGAGCAGCTCTATCTCGACGACTGGATCGAGGGGTTGTCGCTGGTCCCGAGCGCCAAGACCGGCGTCGTATGGCACGGCGCCTGGACCGGACGCGCCACGCTTTTTTCCTTGGAAGACCCCAGCCGCGCCAAATCGGTGGTGCTCGACGGGATCTGGCTCGACGGCTTCTTGGGCCAGGGGGGTAAAAAATGAAATCCACTGTAAGAGCTGCCTTTTTTCTTTCTTTGTTCTCCATGGCCGCGGCGGCGAGCGCGAACACGCTCGAGCTCGGAGCCTTTTTCGGGCCTCAGATGGTTCACGACACCCGGTATGAGGCCTTCTCGGACAACGATCTGAACACCTTTGCCGTCGGCGCCGACCTGCGAGCCGAGGTCGCCGACTTCGAGGGGTTCAAGCTGCTTCCCGTCCTTGGGTACCGGTTTTTTCGGGATCAGGGCTCGCCCTTTTTTATGAACACCACCTTCTGGGGACACGATTTCAACGCGGGGCTGCGCGTCCGAAAGGGTCTGCTCAGCTGGATGGGGCTGTTCGTCGAGGCGCGCGGGGGGCTCTTTTGGGGCCGCGTGCTCGGCGACGCCTACGTCCAGGGCCCTGTCGTCAAAGCCCTGTACCGCGATGACGCGGCCACGTGGACGGCCGGCGGCGCAGGAGGCGTCGAGTTTCGCATCTCGCCGAGCTATTTGCGGTCCCGAGGCATCGATAAGTTCAACTTCGGCGGCGAGCTGTCCGCCGGATATCTGCGCCGCGGCGATCTGAAGCTTAAGCCCAAGCTCGAGAGCGGGGGCGAGAACGCCTTGGAGACGACAGATTCCAGCCCCTGGGGCCGCGTCAACACCTCCGCGGCGGTTATCCAGATGGCCTTCGTCGTGCACTTCTTCTAATTGAATTTCTATGATACCCTGCGTGGACCGCGGGCGAGATGCCCGCCACGAAAGGAATCATGTTTACCCACGCAATCGTGCGCCGACCCGGCCACAGCCTGGTCCTGGGCCTCACCGAGGCGGGGCTTGGGCGACCCGATTTTTCAAGAGCCCTCGCACAACACGAAGGCTACGTAAAAGCGCTCGAAAGCGCGGGCCTCCACGTCACGGTGCTGCCCGCTCTCGAGGAGTATCCCGACTCCTGCTTCGTCGAGGACGTGGCGGTCTGCACCCCCAAAGGGGCGATCCTCACTCGGCCCGGGGCCCAAAGCCGCAAAGGAGAGGTGGCCCACATCGAATCGGCGCTCCGCGCGGCGTTCGATACGGTCGTGACCATCGATGAGCCCGGATCCCTCGACGGAGGAGACGTGATGATGGTAGGCGACACTTGCCACATCGGCCTGTCGAAAAGGACCGACCGGGCCGGGGCAAAGCAGTTCATCGAACACCTGGAAAAGCTCGGGCTCAAAGGAGAGACGGTCCCGGTAAGCTCCATGCTCCACCTCAAAACGGGAGCGGCCTACCTGGAAGACGGCCATCTCCTCGCGGTCGAAGCCTTTCAAAACGAGCCCGCCTTCGCAGGGCTCGACCGGCACCTGGTCCCCGCCGACGAAGCCTACGCCGCCAACAGCATCTGGGTGAACGGCAACGTGATCATGCCCGCCGGTTTCCCCCGCACCCAGGCCATGGTCGAGCGCTTGGGATACCGAGCCATCCCGGTGGAGCTGTCCGAGTTCCAAAAACTCGACGGCGGCGCGAGCTGCCTGTCTCTGCGGTTTTAAAAGTGGCCCGAGCGGGTTTGGAAAAAAAGGGCGCCGGAAGGTCAGCGAACCCGGATGAGGACGTTTCCGACACCAAACGACTCGTCTAAAGGGCAGGAATCCAGAGTCGATGTCACCATCACGGAGATGGTGTTTTCGGTATGGGGACGCGTGACGTGCACCCTCTGCGGTTCCGGATCGTTCCAGCCGCCTCCACACTTATTTTCGGAGGCCTCGGTGACCTGGAACGAAGCAGTCCACGATTCGACCCCGTCCACGGACACGATGCCCGACTCGCCATCCCAGCTGTCGATGGGAATATAGTCGAGCTCAACCGACACCTCGGTGTGCTCGACGCTCCGCAGATAAAAGGTCTTTAAGGCTTTTGCCCCGCGGCCCAGGACGCCATATCCACCGAGCATCTCGCCGTAGTGGGACGCGCAGCTCGATTCGGCGTCCACTGGGATGGCTGCGCCAAAGCCATCGTGCCAGCCGGATTGATCGCCGGACGAGAAGTCTTCGCGATAGACCACGATCCACCCGCCGTTCGTCATATCACAGGTGACCACAAACGGGTCGTTGCCCCCCGGACCGTCGGGATCGATGCTGTATTCGCCATCCGAAGCGGACGGCCTCTGGGTCAGAAGCTCGAGGCACGATCCCACGGGACGGCAGTCACCGTCGCCATCTGTGTAATAGACCGTCGTGTCCTCATCGTCGCAGTCGTCTCCGGCCTGGGCTGACCACCCCCCGTCGGGACCGAAACCGTCCGCGCATTCGTAGATTTCGCTCGCGTCGCCAGGTGTGCAGGCTTTGGTTGGAGCCGAGGCGTATTGTCCATCGCCATCGCAGTCCGGGTACCAGCTCGTGGGGGCTATTGCTCCGCCGCAGCCGCAGACGCCGGGCGCAATCTTGCCCGGGTCTTCTGGGCAGCCATCGCGGCAATCGGGGGTCCCGTCATCGTCGCTGTCGGCATCTGTCACGCCGCAGCCGCACAGGCCGGCTGTCGCTTTTTGGGAATCAGCGGGGCATTCGTCTTCGCAGTCTGCGACCAGATCCCCGTCCAAGTCGACGTCGCTGAAGCCGCAACCGCAGACTCCGGGCTCTGTCTTGGCGGCGTCGTTCGGACAGCCGTCGCTGCAATCCGGTGTCCCATCGCCGTCAGCGTCATTATCCGCACCATCGCAGCCGCACGCCCCTGCATCGAGGTCGTTTTCGTCACCGAGACATTCAGCGTCTTCAATGCCGAAACTCTGTCCCGGTTTGATCTCGAGCCGTCCGTCGGTTTTCATGCCGTCGCTCACCAAGGTGCCTTCCGTGCACGCGAGCGAGGCAAAAAGCACACACGCTAAAAGGCAGCGAACAACCCATCTCACCGAAAAAAAGGTTTTTCTCATCCGTTCTCCTTACGGGTTTGTTCGCCAAAGCCGGCAGCTCTCACTCAAGAAGCACCAAAAACAGATGCAACTGCCGTGCCTCGTTATAAGTGGTTGAAAACACGTGAAATCGCCGGCGAGAAGTTAAGCAAATTAACTTTCCTGTTAAAATACTTAACTTTTGTTAACAAATTGAACGACTCGGCCGTATTCACCGGTAGTAGACGAGCTCCACGCGGGCGTCCATGTTGCCGCCTGGAGGAGGTCCCCCGTGATAGGTGGGCATGTGCTCGACGGTGTTGATCGCGTCAAGGACAAAGCTGCCGGTGAGATCTTCGCGCCACTCCTCGATGGTCCAGCCCGGACACCAGGACGAACGGTCCAAGTACCAGGTGCCTCCCTGGTTCGGGGTCACGCCTTGCTCCACCTTCTCGGCGCAGCGATTCGCGCTCTCCATCCAGTAGATGTGCTCGTGATCGACGCCGTTGACGAAAAAGGTGTGTTCAAAGGTGCAAAACTCGGCGCAGTGGCTCACCTCCTCCGACCCGTGACCCGAGATGCGGGCGTAGAGCTCCACCTTGGCCGTGCCCGGGGGCGCCTCGATGCCAAAGGGCTCGAACTTTTCGGCCATGCCCGCGAAGGCGTAGTTGCCCCGGGGGATGAGGGTTTCGAGGGCAAAGGGCCTCAGGCCGTCCTCGGACTTGGAGAAGCGAAAGTCCACCGTGTACTTGTAGGTGTAGGGACCGACGTCGTTGTCCCCGTGCTGCGCCATGAACCGCATCTCACCGCCGCCGGCCAGAGCCACCAGCTCGGGCGTGATGTCGATGACCCAGCGCCCCGGCGCGCTGTAGGGGGTGATCCACTTCACGATACGTCGGCGGCTCTCATTTGAGCAGTCTTCATCACCGCACAGCCAGATGCTGCCCACCGTGTCCCATTCGCCGCAGGTGGCGCCGTACGGATGACCGGCGCCGGGGCAACCGACCCGCATGTCGATCTCCAGCTTCTCGTACCCGGCGATGGTCTCCCCATCGGGCAAAGTCCACACGAAGGGCTCGCTTCCCGAGATGTCTTCTTTTGTAGCCACCCGGTGGACCAGGACGTCTTCTTCCCTAGCCTGCTGCGCGAGCCTCGCATCGAGCAGGTACTGGGCGTTGTAGTATTTTGACCAGTAGCGGGTGTTGCGAAGCTGCTGCCGCCAGCCCCCGGCGGTGTAGTACGAGGTGCTGTGCCCCTCCCGCACGCGCTGTCTTCGGTCCACGGTGAAGTGCACCTCGCCGTAGTTGCTCTCGAGGATGCCGTCGATGAGCGGGATGTCCCGGCCGTAGTCGGTGACGTAGTGGAAGCGCTTCGACCAGCGGCCTCGCGTCGCTTCGTCCTTCGTCGCCAAATAGTCGTCGACTCTGTACCCCACCTCCATGACGCGATCGCGCCGCTCCTCGGCGGAAAGCGCCTCTTCCAACGTGACGAAAAAGTAGTGGGTGTTCTCGGCGCTGTCGTCCACGAGCGGCTCGATGTCCGAGCTCCAAAACAGCACCGCGTTGTCAGTGTAGCCCGGGTGGTACATGACGAACACGTAGTTGTCGCAGCCGGTCCAGTGCTCGGACAGCGTCCATGGGCCCGCGGTGGTGTTCACCGTGAAGTCGGGCGCGGCCGCGTCGTAGCCCACCGTTGCCGCGCCCTCGTCGAAGGGCGTCGCGGCCAGACCGTCGGAGCAGATGACCTCTTCTTCAGCCGAGTCGCTGTCCCGCGGAGCGGATTCGGAATCCCCGGTCGAGTCGAGGCTGGTGTCTCCATCCGCGCTGTCGCCGGCCGAGTCCGCTCCGGTACTTGTGTTTAGATCCTTTTGGGTTTTCTCGTTGGAGCCGGATTGGCATCCTGACAACGAAAAAAGCATCGCCGCGATGATAGACGTACAAAAATGAGGCACGCAGTTGCTCATGTGAGGCGTCGCCATGTGTGCTCCTTGGCTGTTGATATTTTGGCACACAGTACAGGGGAAAACGCTGACTGAACAGATCGTGACGAAAAAGCGCCCTCGACCGGTTTGGGGAGCTTGGCGTGAACACACAGGGCCTTAACTTGCGTGCATGACAAACCGCGAAAGGGGAGCGAGCCATGGCCGATAGGAGCGAAGCATTCTTAGAATTTCAGCGCCGCCTGTTCTTGGTCGTTTTCGTCATCCTGGTGATACTCACCGTCTTTTACTATCCGTCGCTGGTGCTTCTTTTCTTCGCC
>JAABTR010000323.1 GCA_011389755.1 Deltaproteobacteria bacterium
TTCGAGCTCATCGGCGCGCGCTGCCTTCGCCTCCAGTTTCGACATGCGCTCGAGCTCGCCTTCGAGCATCTCGACCCTTTGAGCCAGTGAGTTGTCTTCTTCAGGCTCGTTGTTGACGTCGCCCACCGCTTCGGACTTTGTGGGCTCGGCGTCTGTGGGGGCGGGCTGCGAACTCGACTGGGCAGAAGCTTCGAAGGATATCGATGCAAGCATCAAAAAAAGGGTTGCGAACGGTGCGACGTAATCTATCTGACTTTTCAGCACGGACTCTCCGGTTGCGCGCTCTGGCCGTTTCGATATCGAGTAATTCTGGTAAATCTTTGTCGGTTGGTCAAGATTTGAAACACGTTTCGCGCGCGCACAACGAAATGTAGAGAGGAAAATCACCGGGTGCTGCCGCTGCGGCTGCACCCGAGGCCATCGGGCACCCTCCCTCGCGCTTTTACTTTGCGCTGCACCGGAGGTTTGCGTTTGTGGACGGCCCTGCCTGCTCGGTGCCCGTCCCTTGGCTGGAGCCTTTCAGGGCGAAGGTGTCGCGCACTTTGACCATCGGTTTGAGCTCGACATGGGCGGACAGGAGCCTGGTGCGAAAAGCGTGCGGAACGACGATGCGGTTTGTAGGCTTGGACTCGCTCGGCATTCGGGGCATCTCCTTTTGCGCGAGAGTTCGTTTTTCGAAGTGAAAAACTAGTTTCGGTGCGCCAAAAATTGTTAACCGACTTGCGGTTTTGAACAAGCCCCTCGAGCGGAGTCGGCCGCGCTTTTTGTTCAAAGGTGCGTAGGCTATAGGGAATTTTTTTTGTCGCCTCGAAGGTCTCAGGCACCGTCGAGGTTTTGGTGCTGTTTGGCTTCGTGCCAGCCTTGGGGGTCTTCGAGGAAGAAGATGGAGTCCTTGATCGAGAGCATGTGCTCCCGCTCGATCCCGGCCAAGAACTGAAAGAATTTTTTCTCCTGGGTATTTTTGCAGGTCCCGGCCAGGTCGGCGTAGAATTTGGCGCCTTTTTCCTCAAAGGTCGCACCCTTTTTCAGCGCTTCCATGTCGTCGAGGTCGTGTTGCGCCGTGGACTGGTCCCTGGCGATCTTCTGGAGGTTTTGTTTGATGTTCGTGCCGGCTACCTGGATCGGCATGTCTGAGGGCCAGGAGCCTTCGGAGACGAGCTTGCCGTGGAGGTTGCGGATTCTCGTCATGTGTTCTTTTTCGTCCTCGGCCAAGGTCTCGAAGAGCACTTTTGCGACGGGGTTGTTTGATCGTTTCGCCTCGGCTAGGTAGAAGTTCATCTCGGTCTGCTCGTTATTGATAGCGATTTCCATAGAAGACATGCGGTCCATATGTGACTCCTTTCAAGTTCCGATCGTTTGAGCGAGATACTAAGAGCGCCCCGCCCGCTTGTCCACATATTGTTGCCGTCAAAGCAGCGTGTGACGAAATAGAGTTCCTGTGTCGTTTTGCAAAATGGTTTTCGCGCGTGTAAAAAAGGGGTTCGATTCTTATGATTCGAGATGATCTGAAAAGACGCGTCGGCGGGTCGTCGGCGCCACAATCGAAAGGGCCGTCCATGGACATCACCGAGGCAATCAAGACGTCGATAGAGCTCGAAAAGAGGGTGCGGGATGTGTACGTCGAAGCGCGAACGGCGGCGTCGGACCCCATCGCCCAGAAGATCTTCGGGATGCTGGCGGACGAAGAGCGAGGTCATGTGGAGTATCTCGCGGCCAAGCTGGACGTTTGGCTTCAGACGGGCCGGCTCGATGCATCGGATCTCGGCACGGCTGTGCCTTCAAAGCCTGCGATCGAAGCTCAGGTCGACAGACTCAAAAAAACGATGAACCGAAAAATATCGGGCAAAGAAGCCGACTATCTCGAGAGCGCGCGCCGCGTGGAGGTGGAGACGAGTGACTTCTACGAGAAGCTGGCCCAGGAGCTTCCACCCGAGGGACGCGGCTTCTTCGCGCGATTCGTGGAGATAGAGCAGGGGCACCTGGCGCTGGTTCAAGCCGAGCTCGATGCGGTGACAGGCATGGGCTACTGGTTCGATTTCACCGAGTTTGACCTTGAGAAAGCCTAGGCTTCGGGCGTTTCGTCTCTGGATTTGGACAGATGCACGCGCCCCGATGGCTCCTTCCAGACGTGAATAGAGGTGCGGATCCCTGGGTGGATATCGATCTCATCGAGGGCGGATTGATAGGGAACCAGCCGCGCCACGGGGGTGTCGTTTCGGCTCAGGACGACCTCGGTGCCGTGCTCCATGTTTTTGAGGAGCTCTTCGATGACTTCGCTGAGCGAAGCGATGTCGACGGTCCTTGACATGACACACCTCCCCGGCGCGCAGGCGGCGCCTGACACTATTTTGAACGGGGCCAATTCTCAACCGGCCCCTCGTCTCGAGGGGCGCCTCTTACGCAGCCGCTCAGTAGGTGATGTGGAGGTCGAGCAGCCGCCGCCACAAGGCGCTGAGTCGCTGTTTCAGTTTCGATATCTGCTGTCTTTTGAACACATCGGCGCGTCGTATGTTTTTTTCGACTTCCTCGAGTCGCGACCGCAGCCGCAGTCTCTCGATGGGGGTGGTATCGATGAAGCTTAACCCGAACCCGCGTTTTGTTGGTGCGTCTTTTTTGTTCGCGTCACCTTTGTGTGCGGCCGTCTCGAAACCCTTGATGTAGCAGACGCGCCCGAAGAAGCTGTAGGGGTATGGATCCGAGGGCAGGTCGAAGTTGCAAAGCACCACGTCGTCTCGGGGCGGCTTCTCGTCGCTCGAGATAAAGGCCCCCCGCGGGCTCAAGTCGACGGTCTTGAGCTGCTGAGGCGTTTTGCAGCCCGAGTGCACAATCTCCACCGGGATTTGTGCCCTGATTCGATTTTCTAGCCGCCTTTGCATGGCCATCCTCGCTTCTCGGTCGAGGACGTCGCTTTTGCGAACGTCCCAGTTCGTCGAGATTTTCGCCCTGAGCTCGGCTCGGATTCTTAAAAGAAGCAAAATCTCGATAACAAAGCGCAACCGGGACGTACCGCTCGGCAAGGTTGGAACACGGTTAATGGGCGTTACATAAAAAAAGTAAGTTCGAAACCGGCGCAGTCAATCGGCCCTCAAGGTCTCGCCGGCAGTTCTTTCGGGGCCTCTTCGGCAGGGACGTCTTGGGCCTGGGGGGCTTCGCTCGCCCCAGCGTCCTCGCCCCCTTCCTCTTCGCCGTCACCTTCGACACGGCCGTCGCCTCTGTCGTCGGTCTGTTCTTCCTCGTCATCCCCATCTCCGGCGTCGGCGTCGGCTTCGGGGTTGCGCCTGCGGTTGATGTAGCGGGCTTTTTCGCCGGGGCCCGACATGTCGGTCCAGTCTGTCTTGTGGTTGCGGACGTCCAAGTGAACAAAGGTCGAATTGGGATAGTAGCCGCACCCCGTGTTTGGAAAGCCGCTGATGAAATTGTAGAGCCGCCGGTTGGGCACCCCTTGCAAGCGGAAGTCGAGGGCGCGCCCGATGTTGTGCTTCGACAAACCCCCGCCGCGTTTTCGCGGTCGATAGCCGGAGATGATCTCGATGGTCTGGCCGGGAAACTGCTCGGATATCTTCTGCAAGATTTGGATAAGCCTCGGGTGGAGCAGCTTGTATCGCGGACCGCGTTTGACGGTCTTGGGTGCGGAGATCTGACTGAGGAGGCGCCGCGCGCGCTGGCTGACGCTGCCGGATTTACTGACCAGCTTCAGCCGCAGCCTCTTGTTGTGCTTCATCGAGTAGAATTGCGTGGGGATGACCGAGTAACCCTTGATCGGAACGGCCACGACCCTCTTCGCCCCAGGGATGAAGAGCTCTTGATCGACGCGCAGAGGGTTGTCGTCTCCGATCCCGTTGGCGCGCATGATGTCGTCGACGGAGACGTTGTAGGAGCGCGCGAGCAGCCACACTGTCTGCCCTGACTGCACCGTGTGCGACACCCCTCCCTTCACCTTTTTCCCGGTCCTCATGACCTTGGGGGCGCGTCGGGACGGCCGGGATCTCGAGGCCTGTGGATCGATCGTGTCGGGGATGACGAGGGTTCGACCCACCTCGAGGGGCGTGTCGGGTTCCATCTTGTTCGCCGCGGCGAGCTGTGTCACCGAGACCTTGTGTTTGCCGGCGATGCTCGAGAGGGTGTCTCCGGGGCGGATCTTGTGCCCTTTGGAGCCTCCTCGCAGCACGCTGGGGATGACGAGCTCTTGCCCGATGCGCAGGGGCGAGTTTCTCTCTATCCCATTGGCGGCGCACAGGTCCTCTTGGGCCACGCCATAGTAGTCGGCGATGCGGGCGATCGAGTCGCCGGATCTCACGGTGTGGGTCCGGTCTCGTTTGCCGTGGGCCGAAAACGCGAAGAGGGCCGCGATGAGAAACACTGGGACGATGAGTCGCCGTGACGGTTTTGGCAATTTGGGAGAAAGGATCAGGGAGCTCATGTTCGGGTCCTCATGCAATTATGGTGACGACGCGATGCGCGAAACCTGGATGTCCTGGGCGACGTCCCGGTCAAGGGCGATCTCGGTGCCTGCGAATCTAAGGCAGAAAGCCGGTCGCCGGCGGTGGAGCCCCACCTCCACTCCGGGGATCAGACCGAGCGCGGCCAGCCTGTGCAGCCTCTCGTGATCTTTGGGTTGAATGTAGACGATGCGGGCCTTCTCGCCCGGCCTCAGCGATGTGAGCGG
>JAABTR010000324.1 GCA_011389755.1 Deltaproteobacteria bacterium
CCTGTGCAGCCTCTCGTGATCTTTGGGTTGAATGTAGACGATGCGGGCCTTCTCGCCCGGCCTCAGCGATGTGAGCGGCACGATCGGACAGATGATGGTCGACCGCCGCGCTTGGCAGCACTTGCCCGGCGGGATGGGGCGACCATGGGGACAGCTCGACGGGTGCCCGAGCAGGGTGCACACCCCTTCGAGCATCTCCTCCCTGACCGTGTGCTCCACGCGGCACCCAATTTCGGAGGCCAAGGAGCGATCGATGCCCAGCAGGGTAAAAAGCAGCATTTCGGTGAGTCTGTGACGACGCACTATTCGCATTGCGATGCTAAGCCCGGTCGCGGTCAGCGCGATCTCGTCGCCGCGCCGCTCCAGGTGGCCTTCTTCGACCAGCTCATCGATGTCCTCTTTAGTTACTGTAACCTGGATGTCCTCGGCCCGGGCGTTTTGAATCCCGGCCAGTGTGGTGTCGCCGAGCTCCTTGGCCATGAGGATGGCCTCGAGGATGTCCTGTTTGTGAACCTTGCCTTTTGCCATGTCTTCCTCTAGCCGAAGGTCACTCCCAAAGATCGACAGACCCAGTTGAGCGCTGTCCCGACGGCCAGAGCATACAACGATACGCTCCCAACGAGCAAAGCCGTCTGTCTTATTCCGCGTTCCTTGAGCAGCACGATGAGCGCGTTGACGCACGGGGTCAAAAACGTCATGACCACCAGGGTCACTACGATCTGCAGGTTCGTGTAGGCGCCGCGGATGTGCTGCAGCTCCGCCGCCCCGGACTCTCGCCTTATGAGCGTCATGATGAAGACCTGGATGGTCTCGCTCGGAAGACCCAAGGCATCCGATACCAGGGGGCGACCCACGCGCTCGAGGAGGCGCAGGCCCCCTGCGCGGTCGACGATAAAGAGCACCAGCGAGGCCAACAAAAAGAACGGAACGGCCTCCTTCATAAACCCGTAGGTCTGCCGAATCGTCTGTTTGAGGATGTGTGGCAGCCGGGGGATCCTCATCGGCGGGATCTCCAAGATGAAGTCGGGAACGTAGCCCGGGACGAACTTGTTGGCCAGCACGCCGGCGATGACCGTCTGGGTGATGATGACGCCGAAGACAGCCAGGGAGGCGGTGATGGGCATCTGGGCCAAAATGATGAGCATCACCGACAAGAGAGGCGCGCAGGGCATCCCGAGGATGAGCAGGAACGAGGCGATGAAGCGTTCCTTGTGGGTCTGGAGCATTCGGGTGGTGATGAGCGCCATGGTGATGCACGAGAACCCCATGGCGAGCGGCACGATTCCCTTGCCGTTTAGGCCGATGAAGCGGAAGAGGCGGTCGAGCAGCACCGACAGACGGGGCAGGTACCCACTTTCCATCATCAGATTGAAGGCGAAGTAGAAAAACAGCAACACCGGCATGACGAGCCCGAACGCCAAAAACAGACCGGTGGGGACGAGCCCGAAGTTGGGGTCGAGAAACAGATCGCGGACGAACGGCCACGGGACAGGTTCGAGCAGGGAGGCGGACAGGGGCATCACGAGGTCACCGAAGATCTGCTCTTCGAAGAAGCCGACCACCCGCGTGGCTCCCAGTTCGCCGATCCACAGATAGACAGCCGCGGTGACAAAGGCCGCCATGACGACGCCCCAGAGCGGGTGGTAGGCCAGAGAGCCGAGGGCGTCGAGCCAGGCTGGGCGCTCGGGTCTCTCTCGGGTGACGACTCGTGCCGCGAGCTCCGAAGCGGCGCGGTGAAAGGCCTCGGTCAAGGTCAGCTCCACCGGAAGGTGTGTCTGGGCGGCGAGCTTCTTAGCCACCAGGTCGGTTTTTTTCCGCGTGGAGGCGCCCAGTCGGGCATCGACGACCTGCCGTGCGCGTTCGTCTTTGGTGGCCAGCCACAAGGCGAGCCCTCGCGCCCGCGGTAGATCCTCGAGCAGTGTCGTCAGCTCGCCCAGGGTATCGCGCAGCTGCGGGGGGAACACGGCGAGGCGGTTTGGGACGCGCGGTGAGCGCAGAGCCCGCTGGAGCTGGGACAGCCACTCTTTCTCCGCGTTTGTCGCTTCGGTGGGCACCGCCTCGATACCCAGGCTGTCACGGAGCAGCTCGTAGTCGATGAGGATGCCCCTGGCGTGGGCTTCGTCCGCCATGTTGACCGCCAGGACCATGGGGATCTCGAGCTCCGCGGCGTGGGCGACGATGGCGAGCGTTCGGGGGAGACTCTTGGCGTCGGCGACCACCAAGAGCGCCGAAATCGGGATGTCGATGAGGGCGTCGCGGACGATCTGTTCGTCTTGCCCTTGGGGGAACAGGGTCGTTGTCCCCGGGGTGTCGATGAGCACGATATCGTCCCGGTGTTCATCGAAGGCCACCGCTTCGACAAGCGATTGAAGGGGGGCGCGATCTTGCATGACGCCCCGCTTGAGGGTGATTGACGAGTGAGGGACATCGAACCCGTCGGGGCGCCTGGAGCACAGACGGGCAAAAAGTGATGTTTTTCCGGTCTGGAGGCCGCCGATGATGAGGATGTTGTGCGTCTGACGAGTCACTGTGGCCGCGAGCTTTGCTGTGAGAAGACCGATTTTTTATTCAATGAGTCACTAACGGGTTTCATTAACATCGATTAGTATTGTCTCGTCAAGGAGATCCTGCGGGGGACTGCTCGCAGCTTTGACAACGAATCGCTGTACGGTGTAATGCGGATGATTGAGGAGAGAACATGAGGCAGAAGCTGCGGTTCGGATTTTTGGCAGGGTGCGTGATCATCTGTTTTTTGTGCGCGGGGCGACCGGCTGGGGCCGATGAACCCTCCGAGTCGACGGAGCCGGCTGCCCCCCTGATCGCGGATCGCCCGGATTTGACGGAGAGCTCATCCACCGTGCCGCCCCATCATCTCCAAACCGAGATGGGCATCGAGTACGCGACCCTCGGTTCGGATAACGAGCTGGTTCTCCCCATGCTGCTGCTGCGCTGGGGGGCGACCAAGAACTTCGAGCTGCGCCTCCAGCTTCCTTCTGTGGGCGTCGAGCTGCGGCGCGGGGATGATGGGAAGCTCGATGCCTTTGCCACGAGCGCCGTGGC
>JAABTR010000325.1 GCA_011389755.1 Deltaproteobacteria bacterium
CCAGCTTCCTTCTGTGGGCGTCGAGCTGCGGCGCGGGGATGATGGGAAGCTCGATGCCTTTGCCACGAGCGCCGTGGCGGGGCTCAAGTATGTCGTGGAGATCACAAAGAGCTTTCGCGTCGGTGTCTTGCCCTATGCCGAGGTGCCTATTTACTCGGAAGGATGGAAGACACTGGGGGCCGCAGTGGGCCTCAAGGGGCTGTGGGCGTGGGATCTCAATGAGGTGCTCGCGCTCTCGGGGAACCTGGGCGCGGTCGTCTCGGGGTTCGGCGCATCTGAGGCTGACCTCGAGCCCATCTACTTGGCTTCGCTCAGCTTGGGAATTTCGTTGACCGAACGTTTTGGGACCTTTTTCGAGATCTACTCCTTCGCGGATCGGGACTTCACCCTCTTTCCCGTCTTCGACGGCGGAGCGACCCTTTTGTTGCGCCCGGATGTCCAGCTCGATCTCTACGCCGGTGTGGGGCTTACAGATGAGAGCCGCGGCATGAACGCAGGTCTGGGGGCGACGATTCTCTTTTGAACCCCGGCCAAATTTTTTTTTGCCCAACGCGGCAGCGGCTTTTTATTTAGGGGCAGCGGTGGCATGAACGAGGGTGCGTGCGTCATGATGGAAAATCTGCTAGTGAGTGAATAATGAGCCGCCGATTAAAAAAGATATTCGGTGTCGGTCTGCCGGTCGTTGTCAGCGCGATTCTCGTTTACTTCATCGTTCGCGACGTCGAGAAGCCACAGCGCATTTGGGAGGCGTTCGGCCGAGCGTCATGGCCCCTGCTCGCGGCCATTGTTCCGCTGAACCTGCTCAGCCATTTCCTGCGGGCGCAGCGCTGGCGCCGATTTATCGGGAGGCCGGTGTCGCTTTACTTCGCCTTCAGCTCAACGATGATAGGCTACGCGGTCAACGGCGTGGTGCCCCGGGGAGGCGAGATCGCTCGCGTCGTCAATATGCACCGGACCACGGGGGTCGCCGTGGCTCGGATCTTGGCGACGCTCGTCGCCGAGAGGGTCTTTGATCTCCTCGTGCTCCTGATGCTGATAGGTGGCTCGTTGTGGCTCGAAGGCGCGGTGGTGGCGGGCCGCTTCCCCTGGCTGAGCGCGGTTGCGCCGGTTGCGCTCGCCGGAGCGCTCTTCGGTTTCGTCGTCCTTATCGCGATCGCCGTCAAAGGCGAGCGCTTGGCACTCGTACTCGAGACGGTTTTGATGCGAGCCCATCCCAAGGCCGCTGAGATAGCCCCCAGGCTCATACGCCAGGCCTCGGCCGGGCTGGCTTTTGTCAAGCATTCCAGACAGGTGGGGCTCGTGGCGGTCGAGACAGTGCTCATCTGGGGGCTTTACATCGCGACGTTCTGCCTCGGGCTCGCCGCTTTCGGCGTCTTCGAGCAGACGGGGCTCCGCGGCGGAGTGGTGGCCTACTCCATCACCTCGGCGAGCGCCTTGGTGCCGAGCGCGGGTCAGATCGGGACGTTCCACAAGCTCGGGGTGGACTCGCTCACAGGGCTGTACGGCGTCGCGGCGGTGGACGCCTTGGCGTTTGTCACCGCCTTGCATCTCTTGCTGTTTTACTTCGTGGCCGGTGGGGCGGGCATCGCTTTGTGGATCGGCCAAGCTTTCGTCGCCCGGAGCCGACGGGAATCGATGCCACCGGCGCGAGGTGATATCGGAAAAGAAGTCAGTGAGGAGAGCGCCGAGGGCGAGCCCGTCGCGGGTTGATTGGATCTTTATAGAAATCGGCGCTACGGTCATTCGAAGATCGTTTTTGAGACGACGTGTCGGATGATTAATATTCGAATTATCACTTTGACGATTTGATATCATAACAGGCTGACTGTATCTTTTCACTGATTTCGCTTTCTTAAAGGGCGGAGGTGACAATGGCTAGCGACAACAGGCTCGGCGAGCTCCTCGTTCGGGAGAATCTGATCTCTCTTGCCGAGCTGCGAAAGGCCCAGGAGCTGCAAAAGAGCAGCGGTGAAAATCTCGGACGAAGTCTCGTCAAGCTCGGCTATGTGGCCGATCAGGAGATCACCGACTTCCTGGCCACCCAATACAACGTCCCCGCCATCGATTTGGCGCAGTACACGATAGAGCACGAGATCGTTGAGCTGATACCCCAGGAGGTCGCGGAGAGACACAAGATAATCCCCGTCTCCCGGGCCGGGACCTCTCTTGTCGTGGCGATGATCGACCCGACCAACCTCAACGCGGTCGACGACGTGAAATTCTTGACCGGGTACAACGTGGAGCCGGTGGTGGCCTCGGAGACGGCCATCGAGAAGGCCATAGAGCAGTATTACTCGACTCCCCTGGCGTCCTACGCCGACGTCATGGAGGGGTTCGACGAGAATGAGCTCGACTTCCAGGCCGATGAGAGCGACGGCGACAACGTGCTCGAGCTCGAGAAGCTCAGCGAAGACGCGCCGGTGGTTCGCCTGGTGAACCTCATCCTCGTAAACGCCATAAAAAAACAGGTCTCGGATATCCACATCGAGTGTTACGAGAAAAACCTCCGGGTGCGCTACCGCATCGACGGCGTCTT
>JAABTR010000326.1 GCA_011389755.1 Deltaproteobacteria bacterium
AAAATGGCATCCCGAGGGGTGATCGAGGGGAGATGGGGGGTCGCCGGGCAGGACGTAGATGTTCTTCGCTGCTTCGGGGGTTGTGGTGAGTTGGGAGCGCATGAGAGCCCGGGTGTAGGGGTGGTGGGGAGACGAGAAGAGACTGCGGGTTGTGGCGAATTCGACGATTCGACCCAGGTACATGACGGCGACGCGGCGGCTCAAGAATCTGACTACGTGCAGATCGTGGGAGATGAGCAAAAAAGACACCCCGAGCATGCGTCGCAAGCTGTCGATGAGGTTCACGATCTGCGCTTGATTCGCCATGTCGAGAGCCGAGATCGGCTCGTCGGCCACGATGAAGCGCGATTCCACGGCGAGGGTCCTCGCGATGGCGACGCGCTGTTTTTCTCCGCCTGAAAACTCTCGGGGGAGCTTCTCGAGGGCCCTGGTGGGAAGACCGACCATGGCGGTCAGGGCTACCAGCCGCGCGTTTTCCTCCCTCCTCGTGAGTCCGCGTCGCTGAGCGCGGATAGCTTCGGTCAAGGTTTCGCGCACCGTAAATCTCGGGTTGAGGCTCGCTGCGGGGTCTTGAAATATGATCTGCATTTTAGGGCGGTGTTTGCGCAGGCTCCGTCCCTTGAGGTGCGTGATGTCCTGCCCATCGAAGTGGATTGTGCCGCTGGTGGGCTCCTCGAGGTGGATGAGGAGCTTGCCCAAGGTGCTCTTGCCGCAGCCTGATTCTCCGACGAGACCCACGATCTCGCGAGGGGCGATGTCGATGGAGGCCCGGTCGATCGCGCGGAGGAACCTCTTGCCCAGGTTGCCGCGCAGGCCCGGGTGAACCGGAAAAACCTTGCTGAGCTCGCGCGCCTCGACGAGGGGGCGCTCGGCCTGCTGGAGCGAGTCGTTCATTCGTCTTTTGCTCCTTGGGGACCGTGAGAATCGAAATGGGCGCAGCGCACGCGCCTCCGGGGACCGAGCCGCACGAGCCGGGGGGGCTCGCGAGTGCAATCCGCGGCGCGGCGAGGGCAAAGCTCGGCAAACGGACAGCTCCCGAAAATCCGGCCCGGTCGCGGCTGGGCAGGGTCTGCGGACAGGCCGATTTGGGGGTGCTCCCCGCTGCGGATGAGGGGCCGGGCCGTCAACAAGGCGCGGGTGTAGGGATGCAGGGGATCGGTGAGCACGTCGCGCTTGCTTCCTTCTTCGAGGATACGACCGCTGTGAACGACGATCACCTTGTCGGCCAACGCCGCGACGACCCCGAGGTCGTGGGTGATGAGCACAACGCTCATCCCCAAGTCCCTTATCAGCTTGGAGAGGAGATCGACCAACTGGGCCTGCACCGTTGTGTCCAAGGCGGAGGTCGGTTCATCTGCTATCACGAGGTCTGGCCTGCAGATGAGGGCCATGGCGACGATGAGCCGCTGCCGAATTCCACCGGAGAGTTGATGGGGATAGGATTTGTAGCGCCGGATGGGATCCGGTATGCCGACCAGCTCCATGAGCGCGAGGACCTGGTCTCGCGCCGCCCTTCGAGATTGTCCTTGATGGATCCGCAGAGATTCGGCGAGCTGTTTGCCGACCTGCATCAAGGGATTCAACGAGGTGCTCGGTTCTTGGAAAATCATGGTCATGCGATCCCCGCGAAGCTTTCGCATCTCATTTTCGGACAATGTCAGGACATCCCGCCCTTGAAAGACGATGCTGCCGTGGACAATACGCGCTTCGGGCGGGAGGAGGCGCATCGTGGAGAGCGCGGCGAGGGTCTTGCCCGAACCCGACTCGCCGACCAAGGCGACGGTCTCTCCCCGAAGAACATCGAATGACAAATCTTCGATGGCGACGATTTCGCCTTCGTCGGTGCTCAGGGCTACCTTGAGGTCGCTGATTGAGAGGATAGGGGTGGAGTCATTCTTCGCTTGAGGCATCTTCGAGACCATCGCCGCAGGGCGTCTTAGGCTTCAATGCGACTCTTTTTTTGAAACAGATTTTACATGCGGCGCTTGTGGATGGTAGCATCCCCAACAGCCTGAAAACAACAAATGTCGCGGGAAGGAAAATTTTTTAGAGTCGTCTATGTGTCTTTCCGAAAATAAAAAGGAAATCACAGCTTGCCGGGTGCCCGAACCTTCTTGAAGGATTTGTCTAAGCGCACTATATAGAGGCAGGTTATTGAATTTGTGAAAAAAGAGTCAAAAAGAAACGGAGGGTCAAATATGCGCAAACTTCTCTCGGGGCTTTTCTTAGCCTCATTAGCAGCTTCCTTGATGGTTGGCGGCTGTCGTCCCAAGTACCCCAATTGCAAAAACGACGATCACTGTAACGAGGGTGAGTACTGCGTCAATAACAAATGCCAGCAGTGTCGGGACAATGGCGACTGCCCCGAAGGCCAAGAGTGCGCTGCGGGAGCCTGCCGCGATATCCCCGGCTATTGTCAGCAGACCGAAGACTGCGCCGCCGGCCAGGTCTGTCGAGACAACAGGTGTGGTCCGTGCATGGATAGCGGCGACTGCGCCGAAGACCAGGTCTGCCTCGATGGCGCCTGCACGGTCCCCGAGTGCCGCTCCACCGAAGATTGTCCGGCAGGGCTTTCATGTATCAACTACAGGTGCGCTACTGGGGAGCCGCTCAGCGCATCTTCTGAGTGCTCCATCGAGCCAGTTTATTTCGAGTTCGACTCGGCCGAAGTGGATCGCCAGGCGCGACGCACGCTCGAGCAGATGTACCGCTGTCTCGAGAACGGAGAAGACGCTGTCCGGGTCGTCGGTTTTACCGACCCCCGTGGCACCACCGAGTACAATTTGGCTCTCGGGGAACGCCGCGCGCGCATGGTGGACAAGGTTTTGACCACCTTGGGGATGGACGCGAATCGGACGCGTATCGTGTCCAAGGGTGAAGAAGAAGCGACCGGTTACAATGAGGAAACGTGGGCCAAGGATCGCAGGGTCGAGCTCAAATGAGAAGACAGCTCCTCGCATATTCGAGCTTTTTCGTGCTGTTGACGGGAGCCTTGGCGCAAAGCGGATGCATCGCGCTGAGGAGCCAAACAGACCGAATCGAGCAGAAAACCAAAGATCTCGAAGTCCGTGTTGCCAAATTGGAAAACGAGATCGAAGAGGAGCAACAGCGGCTGACGACGATGATCGACAGGGCCCACACCGATGTCGAAAAGCTCGAAGAGACGCTGACGAAGGCCACCCGGGTCCTCGCGCGAAATTCCGCGGATTTCGGCGCCGAGATGGAGACGATCAAAAACAAGCTGCGCACTGTGGACGGAGCGCTCGCCGAGATTCGCTACGATGTCAAGGAGTTCGGGAAACAGGCCGAACAAGCTGCGAAGCGGGTGAGCGAAGTGGCTATGGCAGCCGGACTCGATATAGCCATCGACGAGTCCGAGGTCCCAGGCGACGAGCGGTCCCATTTCGAATCGATCAAAGCGTCTTTCGCGGCGGGGCGTTTCAGCGAGGTTCGGGCTCTTGGCACCGTCTATCTCGAGCGATACTCGCAGAGCGAAAACGCCGACGACGTCCATCTCTACGTCGCGAAATCCTACCTCGAGCAGAAGCGCTGGGCCAAGGCGCTAGGTACCTTGCGCCGCTTTACCGACGTCTTTCCCAGAAGTGAGCACACGCCCGAGGTCCTCTACGAGATGGCGCGGTCCTTCTACAACCTAGGAGACTGCACCGACGCCCGCATCCTCATAGAGGCCGTGCAGACAAGGCATCGCAAAAGTAGCTTCGCGACCAAGGCCAAAGCCCTCGCCGACGATATCAAGAAAAACAAGTCTCGCTGCACCTCCTAAAGCGGCTTTTGATGACAAAGAAGATCATCTGCCCGAGCTGCGAGAATAAAATCGCGCTGCGCCCCCGCGCGGACAAAATGGTTTGTCCGAGGTGTGGGCGCCGTTTGAGGATCGAACGAGACGGCGACGAGGCTCTGGCGGTGCCGGCCCTCTCGTTTCCCGAGCCCCCGCCTGGGCCCGAAGACGAGCTGACGGTGCTTGTGGACTCGCCCAGGCCCGTAGCTGTGTGGCTCGCGGTTGGCGTTTTTCTGGCCGCGGTAGCGCTGGGCGTGGGGATCTGCCTTTGGTGGTGAGCTTGTAAGGAGGGGTCAGTCGGTTTCGATTTTTTTGACCGTCTCGGTGAAACGAATCCCCATGTCTTCGCAGAGATCGAGGATGGGGTTGTAGACCGACTCGTCAACGGGCGCGATGACACCTTTTTCGCTGATCGTTTTGTCCAGGATCATCTTGGTCGCGATCGCCAGGGGCAAAGACACCGTGCGTGCCATGGAGCTGTCCTGTTCGAGTCCGAAGTCGACGAGCGAGGAGATGATCTGCTCGCGTCTGCCTGGATACGTCACCTCGAGCTGATGCTGCATGACGAGCATGTCTCTCTCTTTGGGAGCATAGGCGCAGCGCTGCGCCATGCGCTTGGCCATGACGTCGATCATCCCGCCGCTGTCGAGTCCCACCGGCTCATCACTCAAAAGACCCAGCCAGTCGAGTTTCTCGAGCGCCGGGCTGCCCGGCGGCAGCCCCCTTCGCTTCGCCAGGGCCCCTTTGATGTCCTTTTGTCCGGGGACCAAGGTGCCCAGGGCTTCTTTATAGGTGGCGAAGGCGAGGTTCTCGATCGGTTTGGTGTCGAAAAGACCGAGGTTGACCCACTCGAACCACGTCTCGCAGTGCCCTTCGTTGCGCAGGGTTCCGCGAAACATCGTCTCGACGCCCTCGAGCCCGTACATCTCGATATAGGGCAGAGAGTCCCGGTTCGGGTAGCCCTCGAATCGACCGACGCAGGGGATGTCCACGAGCTCAGGATCGGCAAACAGGCGGTCACCCCGGATGTCTTGGATCACGCCTCTTTCGAGATAGCGAGCGGGGTTGGACGCCGCGACGAGGACCCCGCGGGGCGCCCAGGAAAACTTGTACCCAAGAGGATTTGTGTTTGCCTCCGGCGCCGGTAGGCCGCCGCAGTAGGAGCGAAAAGAGGTGACCTTGCCGCCGCTGCGATGAGCGGCGTCGATGATCCGCATCGCGGACATGTGATCGAGCCCGGGATCGACCCCGCACTCATTGAGGATTGTAATCCCCGCGTGTCGGGCCTCCTCACCGAGCGCCTTGATCTCTGGGCTGATATACGAAGCGGTGGACATGTGTTTTTTGTGTTTTAGGCACGCCTTCGTCACCTTGGGATGCTCGGTGGCGGGCAGCAGTGAAACCGCGATGTCGCACTCCTTGACGAGCGCGTCGAGCAGCTCGGGCTGCGACCTGACATCCAGCTCGACGGCTTTGCAGTTTGGACGGTTCGCGATGAGAGCGCGGGCGTCGCCGAGATAGAGCGACGCGACGACGACTTGAGTTTCGGGCTGGTCGGCCAGGTAGTGGACACCCGGGCGGGCAACCAGGCCGGCGCCGAGAACGAGGATGCGTTGCATGAGATGCGTCTCCTTGGATCGACTCGGTTATTCGAGAAAACTCTCCATGTAAGCGAAGCTCGGTGTGAGCTCACCGTTCCACAATATCACGGACTTTTTGATGGGAGCGGGCAATTTGGCCTCTTCGAAGGGAGCGCTCAGGTCGACCCGGGCGATGGCCGGCAAAAAGGGGCTCAGCGCGCGGCTGAAGGTTTGGGACGCCTCCTTGGGCAGCTCCGTCGGGAGGTTTCCGACGGCCATGACCGCGATGCCGTCGCCTTCGAAGCCCGAGGGGGCGCTGCGCGTCAGAGGATCGTAGATGTATACCGGATCGCCCGGCTCGGTGTCGCGTACGGTGCAGGCCAGAGATCCGTCGATGTCGCAGGTGATGTCGCCGACGACGCACAGCTTCGCGGTCTTGGGATTGAGATAGAGCCGGGCCAGCTCCTCGGCCGTGGCCAGCCGGGGATAGCACTCGTTCCAGAAGATGCCGTTGACGATGGCGGTGAGCTTCGGCAGGTAGCGAACGAACACGCTTTTGTAATTCTCGGGATGTTCGTAGTAGCCTTCGAGGTCGAATGACACGCCCTCTTCGAGCGGTTCGAAGAGGTGCTCCTCTTTAAAGACCACTTTGTAGATGTGATGGCGGTCCGGGTTGCTCGTCAGGTCCAATTCGAGGAGCTCCTGCGGGCTGAGCTCGATCGTCGGCAGGTGATCGAGGATCTCTTGAGCCCCGGTGGAGACATTGCCGTATCCCGTGATCCCGATGACGACAGGTGCGAGCGCGGGCGGGAGCCCTTTTTGTGTGATTTGCCTTCCCACGTCGTCCAGCGCCGACGTGGCATCGTCGATGGTCTCGTAGGTGTGGGTCGGGCGCATTTGAGAAAACGGTGTGTCGCAGCCGAGGACCTCCAGCCTTTGCCCAAGTGTCCAAAGTGAGTCGATCATCCCGGCGATCCCGGCGTACCGCCCGAAGAAGATCAGGCGCCGGTCTTGTTCATCGGTTACGCACTCGTAATCGAGGAGGGTGCACTTTTTGTCCATCAGGGCTCTGAGCATGTCCATGTTGTAGTCCTGGCCCTTGATGGTGTGGGAGAAGAACATGTACGCCTTGTGGGGCTCGAAGACCTCCACGGGCATCTCCTTAATGCCGAGGATGAAGTCGCTGTCGCAAAGAGAGTCCACGATACGCGCGCCGGTGTCCCGGTATTGTGCGTCGGGATAGGCGCGGCGCGCAAAGCGCTGGACATCGATCGCGATTCCCTGCGCGGTGAGCCGGCGGACATCTTCTGGAATGAGGGCGACGCGTCTTTCCCACTCGTTTTTGTCTTCAAGCCGCAGACCGATTCGATTCATGCCGCGATCCTCCTCGTCACCTGACATCCTGCTCGTACCGTTATTATGGGAGCAAATCAAGAGGGCTGTGAAAGCGTTTGCAGCGCGGTCTTCCCCTCTGGGAGACTTTTGGGATTGCGAGGGGGGGGGCGAGCTGCTAATGTCCGCGAAATGCGTAAAAAGTTACAAAAGGGTAAATGTATGTCTGGTGTGAAAACACTGCAATTACTGGGGTTTGCTGTTTTCGGGCTCGGGCTGGCTGCGTGTGACAGCAGCTCCAATCGCGATGACGAGGGCTTGGGTGACGCAGGCAGCCGCACCGGAGTCGGCGGTGATGCCGAGGAGGCCCCAAGCACCGACACCTCTTTGGACGAGGCCCCTTTGGACGAAACCCCAGCGGTCGGTGGAGCCGGTTACTCCGAGATGGCGGGCGGCTGCGAAGAGTTCCCCCAGTCGTTCGGAGAGGTAGCCGGGGCCTACGTTCAAGACCCCCAATATGGACGCGTGGTTCAGTACAACGCGTTTGCCGGACTGGCAGAAGGTCACGCATCAGCCGAGGGGATCTTTGAAGTGACGCTGTGGGGCAAGTACGGTGCGCAGCTCGAGGAAGGCGAGATCGTTTTTGAAAATGACGATTTGAGCTATGACAGCTGCGCGAACTGCGTGGTGTTTCACCAAGGCGCTCGCCTGAAAAACAAAGCGCTCTCGAGCGCGGAACACGTCTTTATGCCGGCGCAAGGCGGCGTGCTGATCATCGAGAGGCTCGAGGCCGAAGCCGGCGGCGTGTTCAAGTTCTCCTTGGACGCGCAGATGGTCGAGGTCGACATGGATTTCGAAGACCTGTCGGCGACACCGAAACCGGACGGGTGCCGTTTTCGCTTCGAGGGGTTCACCCGCTCCATCGTCCTCGAAAAATGAGCTGCCTCCATCGACGGCGAGGTCGTCCCGTCTTCCGCCTGAGTCTCACCTCTTGTGGCCCGAGCGTCTGGGGGCGCGGCGGCCCGGCTTCATGACGGCGCCTATCCCTGAGCGGCTGTCGATGGCGATGTCGAGGGGGTCGGGGCAGGAGATATGCCTTAAGTAGTCCGTCGAGTGCTCGGCAGGCTGAGCGCTGAGCCACTCGTGATCGATGAAGCTGGTGCGCTGATCGGGCTGGAGGGTGAGGTAGCCGATTCCAAACGAGGTCATGTTTTGGAAGAAATGCGAGCCTTGGGAAGGAGCCACGCGCAGATCTTTCAGCTCGGTCTCGACGATGCACCGCACCGCTGATATCTGGCTCCACACCACGGGGACGCCCAGGCGCCAGTCGGTGCTGCCCCAGCGGCCGGGGCCGATGAGCAGATACGGGCGTCCCGCGTCGCGCAAGGTGGCGTTGAGCGCTCCGATTTGGTCGGCGATCTCCCGGGTCATGGCGCGCGAGAAGTTGTCGTCGCGAACGTAGACGATGTCGTAGACGCCTTGGAAGGTGCCGTGGCCTATCGCCTCGCTGGACAGGCAGATGGCGTCGTCTTCGAGCAGCTGCGACTCATCCACATCCGCGTCCCCTGTTTCGATGACCATGGGCCGCAGCTGCAAAAGAGCCAGCTCGAGGGGCCGCTCTTTGCCGCTTCGAATGTTGGCGGCGAACTCGAGTTCCACCGGGCACGACAGACCGTGCTTTCCCACCGACAAGAGGAAGGACAGCGCGTCCGCCAGCGGCAAGGAGGGATCGGAGAAGAGCCCCTTCATGGTGACGAGCTTGAACCCGGGTACGCCGGGGGCAAAATCCTCCATGGAGTTGGTTTGTCTCGAGAAAATCTGTCCCACCCGATCGAGGCTGCCATGCTGGGCGGCCACGTCGAGGTCCAAGGAGACCACATTGGTCCGCGTGGCCTCGCGGTTTTTCCAGTTGGGCCCCGGCCGCGAGAGATCGAGGGCGAAGAACTCGCGCTGGGCGTTGTTCACATAGTCGCGTGGGTTGAGCAGATCGTAGAGCCCTTGGGGGTTGCTCGGCGAGAAGCGCAAGCAGCGCCCGCCTTCGACGACCGTGCGGCCCAAACCCAGCGCCGGCACGATGACCCCGTCCTCGGCGCGCATGCCGCCCAGGGGATAGAAGTTGTGGGATCGGGCCACGCCGGCCACGTCCGGGTAGAGGTATCCGCCGCGCCTGCGTCCGACCATCTGCTGGATCACCACCGCCATCTTCTCTTCTTCGAGCCTGTTGGGCGTCTGGGCTACGTAGCTCTTGGCGTGGTTGTAGAAGGTCGAGGCGAAGACGAGCTTGATGGCGTTGCACAGCTCGCTTACCCGAGACTCGAGGCTGGGGTTGTTGTTCGGGAGCATGAAGGTGCTGTACACCCCGGCGAACGGTTGGTACGAGGCATCTTCGAGCAGGGACGAGGAGCGCACGGCCAGGGGGTAGCGCACGCGACTCAAGAAGATTCTGAGCTGCTCGACCACGTTTTGGGGCAGCCGGGCCGCCAGCACGGCCCGCGCGATGTGGTCGTCGTCGTTCGCCTCGAGCACCAGGGGCGCCAGGTTGTTGCTTTCGACGAACTGGTCGAACACATCGGTGGCCAAGACGGCGGTCGGCGGAACGAAGATCCGCGTGCCGGGGATCTCGATGTCGATGTGGTAGTCCTCGAGCAGGGAGTTGAAAAAGGCCAGGCCGCGCCCCTTTCCGCCCAATGAGCCGGTGCCTATGCGCACGAAGCCGCTGATGCCCTCGAAGGTGCCGCCGGAAAAATCGGAGACGATGCCCGCTCGGGATCGGGAGCGGTGCCGGTTCAGCGAGGTGATGAGATGCTCGCGGAAATCGCTGGGCGTCTCGAAGTCGGTCATCTTTTTGCGGCGTATCGTCGTGGCCAGATCGAACTCGGTGCGAGCCATGAGCCAGGTGGAGAAGTCTTTGCGCTGCCCGTGGTAGACGAGGGATTCTTCGGGGATGAGCTCCAAAGCCTCTTCGAGGCTGCGCAGGTCTTTGGCCGTGATCACCACGCTGCCGTCGGGGCGGCGGAACACGAAATCTCCGAACCCCAGCTGTGACTGCATGAACGCCCGCACGTCGTGCAAGAGGCTGGCCGAGCGTTTGTTGATAAACGATGCATCGATCTGATTGGCGAAAACCGCGTTGCCCTGGTCCGACGACTGGATGAGCACCGGTCTGTCCGGGTTTTCTTCCTTGACCATCCGGGCGAAGTCGATGCCGGCGTGGGAGTCGTGTCTTCCCTTCCGCGGGAACGCCGCGTCGGTGATGATCCCGAGCAGGTAATCTTGGTATTTTCTGTAGTAGCGAAGGCCTTCTTCGTAGTTGGTGGCCAAAAGGATCTTGGGCCTGGCGTGCTGCCGGAGGAGCTTTTGCATCTGGTTGAGACCGTCGGACACAAGCGACTGGGTCTGCTGCATGACCTCCGTGTAGAGCATGGGCAGGTACGCCGAGTAGAACCGAATCGAGTCCTCGATGAGGATGAGCACCTGGACGCCGGCGAGCCGCGCGTCGTGCCACGCGTTCATCCGGTCTTCCAGATACTTGATCATGCCGAGAAACAGCTTGGCGTCGCCGTTCCACAAAAACACCTGGTCGATGCCGGGCATCTCCTCCATCTCTTCGATGATCGACAGCTCCCGGTTGTTGAACGCGAGGACCATGACCGGCAGCCCCGGAGCGATCTCTGTGACCTTGCGGCCGAACTCCTGGATGCTCATGTCGCCGAC
>JAABTR010000054.1 GCA_011389755.1 Deltaproteobacteria bacterium
CGTCCCCGCGCGCTGACGTAGACCGCCCGCTCACGGGGATCGCGGCTGTATTGGACCGGTGAGAGGACCCCCCACTGTCCTTTGGCGCTGAGCAGCTCGTCCGCCGCTTTGAAAAACGTCAACTCCTCCTCGAGAGCCAGCGCCCCCGCGGCGGAGCTCTCCTTCGCCGGCGACAGACACCCCGGCGCGGGCAGGAGCGGGTAGATGCTCGCGCCCAGCGCTCTCGAGTGGTTCAAATCATCGATATCGGACCTCCAGACGTCCAGAGACTGTCCGGGCAGCCCGTAGATCATGTCGACCACCACGTTGACGTCCCGCAGCCAGTCCAGACTTCTCAAGGTCGCCAGCACCTCGATGCGATCCATGACCCGCCCCAGTGAACGGCGGATCCCCGAGTCAAAGCTCTGCACTCCGACGCTCAGGCGGTTGACACCCGCGGAGACGAGATAGGCAGCCGTCTCGATATCGAGCTCGCCAGCGCGCGCCTCCACCGTGATCTCGCAATCCGCCGCCAAATCGAAGCGGCCTCTGACGAAGGCCAAGATGCGAGCTATCTGAGACTCACCGAGGCTCAGCGGAGATCCTCCACCCAGGTGAATCGCCGCGATGGATCCGCCCCGCGCCCACGGCGTGTTCGACAGGCGCCTCAGCTGCTTTTTCACGGCCTCGACGTACGCGTCCAAGAGCCTCGAGTCTTCCCACGTCTTTCGAAAATAGCCGCAGAAGCTGCACGAGCTGCGACAAAAGGGAACATGAATATACAAGGTGCGGGTCGAATTTGCAGAATGTGCCCCGAGGGCCTGTCCCAGCTGGTCCTCGGCGTGACCGCCGGCGCCGGCAGCTTTTTCGAAAAACAGCGGCGCAAATTGACGCGGTGAACGCACTCGATCATCGAAAGCCCCGGGATACTCGTCCAATTTCGCTCCCCTCCTTGTCCGCGGCGCCCAGAAGCGCCGGTCCTCCCTGTGATCCCGCTTCGGGGACATCCGCGGTTTTCGACCCGTGGACCCACGAGAGGGCCGCCCAAGCTCTTTGTGCCCATCGAACCCGCGGACGATGAACCCTCCGACAAGCCGTTGACCCGTGTTGGGATACGATGCCGATTCACCTGCCGCAAGCCCGACCGATTACAAATCAAAGAGCATAGTCATTCATCTTTTCTTTTACCGCTCTTCGCGGATGAGATAGCGCCTGATGGGCTGGTTTTTGCCCTCGCTGAGGGTCCACAAAGCGCCCCTCGATGCCCCAAACGCGATCGCTTCTCCTTGCGGCTCCAGCTGCAGCACGGTCGCGCAGCTGCCCCGCCGCTCCAGCGCCTGTGACAGGCTCTCGTTTCGCCCGCGCTCGAAGAGATGCAGGTGCGTGTACGTCCGCACCGCGATCCGAGAGCCGTCGGCCGAAATATCGCCGCCGGTGGCCATCTGAGAAGGACCGAGCCACGACCACCCTAGCTCGAGCCGCGCCACCTCGGTGAGCCGCACGGGCCCTCCTCGAGACCAGGGAGCCGGGCCCGCGGACATGACCAGGGAGGGCCCGGCCCTGGCCTTGGTCACGACAATCAGGCTCTCATCGCGAGGATCCACCAAGAGCGCCTCGGCGTCGTGGGCTCCGTCCGGGTAGACAAGCGTCAGGATCTCCGGGCGGGCTGGCTCCAAGAGCTCAAAATCGCCGCCCCCTTTGAGTTTGGGCTGAGGGACCCGGTAAACAGACACCGACTCTCTTCGTTCTTCGTTGTCGCCGATGTCTCCGAGGTACAAAAAGCGCTCGTCAGCGGCGATATCTTCGATGTCCCGGGCCTCGACCCCCGAAAGATCCAGCTGCGCCACGAGCTGCCCCGTGGTCGAAAGCGCGTAGACCCGCGCCGCATCGCCCGAGTCGTTGTGGACGAAGAGCACCCCGGGATCTCTGCGGGAAAACACAACCCCCGAGACCTCGTCGAGGCGCGCGTCCTCCACGACCCCGCTGCGGCCCGCACTTTGGACCGCGGGGCAGCTAAAATCCCCTAGCCCCGTCTGCGGGGGACGGGTCTTCGCGCCCCCTGACCCGGCGCCCACCGGCCGGGCGCCGCCGGAGCACGAAGAGAGGATCGACAGCAGGGCTGCGAAGCCCAGCATCGCTAGCGGTGTTGGGTTCATCTCAAAGGACAGGGTAGCACGAAGGAGGCGGTCAGGTGAGCGTCAAGGCTGCCGCGACCGCGGCGACGCTCACGGCTCCGACCGCGAGCTCTTCCCGCAGCCGCAACGCTGGGCGCAGCACCCGAAATCCGCGATAGAGGACCTGGAGCCCGCCCGCCACCGAGAGGCCCACGCCCAAGGGGTTGACCGACAGGCTCGCGCCCGGCCTCCCCTCGAGAAGCAAGATCGCTGCCGTCGTCGTGCCGCACAGGGGGCAAGGGCGGCCTGTCCGCGCGCGGTGGGGACACGTGGTCAGCATCCCCACAGCGCTCTCGAACGGCTCGCCGAGCAGGCCCCGCTCGCACAAAAGAGCCAGCAAGACTAAAAGCGCCATGCAGGCAAAGAGAATGAGCACCGCGAGGTGGACGCCCCTGACTATCTCAGGAAGCTCCCAAAATGATTGGGATTTCACTGCTGGGGCTGCTGGGGCTGCTGAGGCTGCTGAGGCTGCTGAGGCTGCTCGGGCTGCATGGGCTGCATGGGCTGCATGGGCTGCTGGGGCTGAATCGGGACGGTGGGGACGTTGCCCGGCTGCTGCAGCTGTTGCATCTGCTGCTGCCACTGGGTGTTGAAGTCGCCGGCGGCCGAATTCATCGCCATGCCGAAGAGCAACCACCATGTGATGGCGACGATGATCGCGAGGGGGTTCAAGATGACACCGGCGATCCCCATACCCTTGGCTTCGTTCCGTTTCCCCTTGGTCACCACCTCGACGATCCCGAGAATGAGTCCGACGATGGCCGGGATGACCGCCCAGACCCCACAAAAGGGGATGAAACTGACGGCCAGCGCGACGATACCGAGAATCATAGATGCAATACCCACGTGCGTCTCCTGTGTGCGGTGCGCGTCGCACCGAGTCGACTGCTGTATAGATTACAAAAGAATCATAAGGAAATTCGAAACCGAAGCAAGGGGCAAGGCGCCTGCAAAGCGAACGCTACAGCTGCGGCAGGGAGGACTCGAGCACGCGCCTCGCGTCGATGATGCCCGCTCCAAAGCGGCCGGTGTCCCAGCCTTTGGGGGTGCGCTTGCCGGTGGTGCGCAGGATCTCGCGAAACGCCTCGGGCACCTTGGCCGGGGCGCCTTCGTAGTGATCAACCAGCGCATCGAAGCCGTGGTAGCTCACCCACATGGCCGCGACGCTCGCGACGAGGGCGGTGGACATCGAGGTGCCCTCGCCCCGGTCGGTGTCGCTCGCGTGCTCGGTCATGTTGAACCAGCCGGCGCGGGCCCTCCTCACGTCCTCGGCCGGGGCGCAAATATCGACCTGCGGCCCCCTCGAGCTGTCCCGCCAGGGCTCCTGCGCGGCGTTCGACCCTCCCACAGCGATCGTCTCTTCGTACGCGGCCGGCTTCGAGACGTTGCTTAGAAGCGGCGTGGAGTTGTTGTAGGGGGTGTTCCCGGCCGCCGCCACCACGATGATGCCCTTTTGCACCGCCTCTCGGATCGCCCCGCGCAGCTCGTCATCCGAGAGGGTCACGCCTCCCATGCTTATCGAGATCACCCGAGCCCCCTGGTCGGCGGCGTAGCGGATGCCCGCGGCCAGCTTGCTCATGGCCGCGGGGGTCATCAGCACCGACGGCGAGACCCGGATCGGGATGACCTCTGCCCCTTGCGCCGCCCCCTCGGTGTGCAGGTGCCCGACGGTCCCCGGCTGCCTGCCCGGGGGGCTGATGATAAGGGACGCCGTGGTCGAGCCGTGCCCCACGTAGGCCAGCTTGATGGTCTTGTTGACCGTGAGCCCGCACAAGGTGTCGCAGAAGTCGTGGGCGTCGTCCGGGTTCGACTCTTCGGAGAAGTTGCGCTGGAGATCAAGGGCCAGCTGGGTTGAGCCGTCCGCGCGAAACAGCTCGGGGTGATCCAGGTACCCCGTGTCGGGCAGCCCCACCATGACCCCCTCCCCCGGCCGCTTGCCCTGCTCCTCGAACAGCGCCCAGGCCTCGTAGGCGTTGATCCCGAGCGGCCCCAGGTACCAGGTCGGATCGTCGATCGCGCGCCTACCTTCGTCACCGGTGGGCACCTCGAAGTCGGGACCTCGAAGCACCGGCTCCACCTCGACGACCCACGGATCGTGCGCGAACATCTGAGCCAGCCGGTAGATCCGCGCATCGGAGACCTCATTGCCCGGCTCGGGCCAGATCTCGAACCGGCTCCCCCACAAAAGACCCTTGGGCCGGACCTCCCAGCGCAGCCCCAGGATGCGGCGGCTCAAGCTGTCGGCCGCGATCTGCAGGTTCCAGCCCGGCTCGTCGGCCATGGTGAGCTCGAAGTGGGGCTCGCCGTAGGAGAAGCTCAAAAGGGGCTCGGCGGGCTGCTCGTCCGAGTCGTCCGAGTCGTCCGAGTCGTCCGAGTCGTCGGTGCCCGGGACCTCGGTGTCGCTCGCGCCTGTTTCGCCCGGGCCCGGACTGCCGGTCTCCACCTCGCGGGTGTCGGTCTCCAAGGTCTCATCCACCTCTGAGCCGCCGGGATCGCTTCGGGTGTCACCGGCCTCCACGGTGTCGTCGCTCGGGTCGATCCCCGAGCCGCCGCCCGCGGCTCCCGCGTCATCACCGCACCCGGCAACCAGCGCGGGGACGAGTAGAGTCAGCACCACGCGGCGCCCTGCCCAAATGAAAAAGCTCATCGCGCGTAACCTTTCTTTTGTGTCTGACCGATCTTTTTTTTTATCCCGCCAGAGTAAAAAAGTCGACCACGGCAAAACATCGGGTCCGTCTTGGATTCGTCTCACCGCCCCGTCGGTGCTAAAATTCAGTTCACGTTCTTCGCCCACAAGGCCGGACGAGAACGCACTCGAGATCCAAACAGGAGCACCTCGATGCAGCCGCGCCCCCCGCTCCGAAAAGAATTTGCTCTTTATTTTTGCTTCGCCGCGGCTGTCTTCTCATTCACCGGTTGCCTTGTAGATTTCGAAGAACCCGGCAGTGATCCGAGCGAGGACGGGTGCCCAGGTGATCCGTTAAAGACAGCCCCGGGAGAATGCGGGTGCGGCGTCTCGGACGACGATGTCGACAGCGATGGGACCCCCGACTGTTTGGACGGGTGCCCAGGCGATCCCGATAAGGTAGTCGCCGGCACCTGCGGCTGCGGCACCCCGGACAGCGATAGAGATGGGGACAAGACCCTCGACTGTTTAGACGAGTGTCCAGGTGATCCCGAAAAAACAATCGTCGGTCCCTGCGGCTGCGGCACCCCGAATACCGACAAGGACGGGGACGGGACCCCCGACTGCATCGACGACTGCCCGAGCGATCCCCAAAAGACCGCAAAGGGTATTTGCGGCTGCGGCGAAACAGAAGACGACCGCGACGGGGACGGGACCCCCGACTGCACCGACAACTGCCCGGGCGATCCCCAAAAGACCTCGCCGGGGATCTGCGGCTGCGGTCTGCGCGAAGTGGACCCCTGCGATGTCCCGACCTCACTCAAAGACGCTCGAGGCGCGGCCACCGGGGTCCTCAATTTCGAGCTGTCCACAGGCCGCCTTCCCCTCTACGTCGACGGCGATTACGATTCCGGCGGCTGGGTGCTCATCGGCCGGGGGCGGGAGGGCTTCGCCTGGACCGAGGAGGGCGCCGGCGACCCTGCCACCTTGAATGAGGGGCTCGGCACACCGGCTGCCTTTTTGCCGGCTTATTTATCTACAGCCACGATCCAGGAGTTGATAGGCAACTCCGGCGCTGACCTGACACAGGTGGACATCCGCATCAAGCGGGCCGCCGCCACCGACGGGAGCGTTTACCAGGAAGTCTCGTGGCTGGCTCAGGAGAACACCGACTGGACCTGGCTGCTCGACTCCAACCCGTACAGCGTCTCGTACGTCATCTCGGACTCGGCGCTGGGCACCGGAAGTGAAGGCGCGAGCGACACGAGGGACAATATGGGACTCAATGACCAGAATCGGGTGTTCACCTGGGCGTGGAGTAGCCATTCCAATAAAAGGGGATTCTCATACGGGAGCGCCATCTCGGGAGGCACCGCCGATCCCGACAATTTTTTCTGGCAAGCCGGAGGGGAAGACCACGCCATCCCGTACACCGAGGTCTACCTCCGCGACCGCGCCGCGCCTTGACCGAACTTCAGCCCCTTGCGGCGATTCGCCTTGACACGCGCCGCGATTTGACGTTTTGCCTTGCACTGTGAGACACCTGCCGCACTCGAGATGAAGACACCAGGACGCATCATCGCCTTTTTAGCCGTGGGCCTCGTGGCCGCGAGCCAGTCCGGAAACATCATCCGGATCGGAGACGCCCATCCCGTGGCCATCGCCGCGTGGCGACTCGTCATCGCCTCGATAATATTGGCCCCGCTCGCGGGCAGGCAGCTGCGCCAGCTCGCCGCGCTCTCGGTCCGGCAGATTGCCCTTCTCTTCTTGGCCGGTGCGGTCTTGGCCGCGCACTTCTTCACCTGGATCGCGGCGGTGCAGCTCACCACCGTG
>JAABTR010000055.1 GCA_011389755.1 Deltaproteobacteria bacterium
GCCCTTCTCTTCTTGGCCGGTGCGGTCTTGGCCGCGCACTTCTTCACCTGGATCGCGGCGGTGCAGCTCACCACCGTGGCCAACGCCGCCATGGTCTTCGCCATCAACCCGGTCCTCACCGCCACCGCGGCACACCTCGTCTTCGGGGAGTCGATCACCAAGAGCCTGATCCTGTCGGTGATCATCGGGATCGCCGGGGCTTTCGTCATCGGCCTCGGAGACTTCGCCTTGACCCCCGAGCACCTCACCGGCGATCTGTGGGCGCTCGTCTGCTCGGCCCTCTTCACCGTCTACTTCCTTCTCGGCAAGTCTCTGCGGCAAAAGCTGTCAAACCGCGTCTACGTGACCTCGCTTTACGGCGCCGCCGCGCTCTTCTCCTTCGCCGCGCTGTCGGCGCTCGACCTGCCCTATGTCGACTATTCCGCCCAGACCTGGCTCTGCTTCGTGTTGATGGCCCTGGTACCCACCCTGCTCGGTCACACCTCCATGAACGCGGCGCTCAAGTACATCGACGCTGGGAAGATTTCGGCGGCGACCCTCACCGAGCCCGCGATGGCAGGTGTCGTGGCTTATTTTGCCTGGGGCGAGGAGCTCTCCATCCAGGCGGCCTTTGGCTACGCCCTCATTTGCGTCTCTGTGGCCGTCCTCATCGTCGGCGAGGCTCAGGCCCGGCGGTGTGACCGTTCGACTCGCCGTGATAGTATTAAGAGACAAAGACACACAGGAGAGGTCGATGGAACATCCGATTTCAATTAGCGAGCTCGGCCCGGCCGCCGCCAAGGTCTGCGGTCCAAAAGTGCCGGCGGCTATCAAGATGATGGCCGCCGACGGGCTGGCGCCCCTGGGACCCAAGGACCTTGTGTCGGCCCTGTATGCGCTTACCTATGACACCGACGAGAAGGTCGCCCGAAAGGCCCTGACCACCCTCGAGAGACTGCCCGACAACATCCTGCTCGGCGCTGTGGACACCATCGAAAACGGGGGCGTCCTCGACGGGCTCGCTCGCAGGTGCGCGTCCCGGCTGGAGGCGCTGCAGCGCATCTTGCTTCGCAGCGCGAGCCTGGGTGAGACCGCCGCTTTTTTGGCTTCAACGGTCGACGATGAAAAGACCCTGGAGATCATCGCCTCCAACGAGCAGCGCATGCTGGCCCACCCGGCCATCATCGAGGCGCTCTACCACAACAAAAAAGCGCGCATGTCCACCGTGGACCGGGCCGTGGAGCTGGCTGTGAGAAATGGCATCGAGCTTTTCGGGATCCCGTGCTTTGAGGAGGTCAAAAGAGCACTGAGCGGCGAGCTCATCCCCGAGCCTACCGATGAGCCCACACCGGATGACACGTTCTTCCGGGAGAACGTGGATGACGCGTTGGCGAAGGACATCGACGAGTCGGCCGTCGACTTAGCCCTCTTGAGCGAGGACGAGGTCGGACAAGAGGAGCTTAAAAAACGAAAGGCAGAAGAGCGCCTCGATGAGAGCGCCGCACAGAAGGTCCAGTCCATCGAGCAGTCTTTGTCCAGGCTCACCACATCGGCAAAAATTCGCGTCGCCACTTTGGGAAACTCCAGCCAGCGCGCGGTGCTCATCCGCGACAGCAACAAGCTCGTCGCGATGGCGGTGGTCCGTTCGCCGGGGCTCAAGGACTCCGAGGTCATGCTCTACTCCCGTTATCGCAGTCTCCCCGAAGAAGCCATCCGCTACATCGCGAGCAACCGAGAATGGACCAAGCACTACAGGGTCAAGCTCAATCTGGTACAAAATCCCCGCTGTCCCCTCGAATTTGCGCTGCGCTTCTTGCTTCATCTGCGAACCAACGATATTCGTTCACTTGAGCGGGACAAAAACATCCCGCAAGCGATCGCCAAGGCGGCCAAACAACTTCGAACCAAACGCAGCGGTTAGCAGGAGCACTTGAACGTGAATACGATGAGTCCCACCGGCCCCATAAAGAGAAAAAATCGCCCGACCCCCCCTTTGAAGCTCTTCGCCTCCACCGCGGCCGGGCTCGAGGAGATGCTCACCCTGGAGCTTCGTCGCATCGGCGCACAAGACATCGTCCCGGCGCAGCGCGGCGCGTCCTTTCGCGGCGATCTCGCCGTCGCCTACCGCGCCAACCTGTGGCTGCGCACCGCTCATCGCGTGCTGCTGGAGGTCGGGCAGTTCGAGGCGCCCGAGCGCAACGCCCTCTACGAAGGCGCCCGCGCCGTCCGGTGGTCCGAGCACATGGGCGTCGACAACACCCTGGCCGTAGACGCGGTCAGCCACCACAGCGCCATGAACCACACCCAGTTCATCTCGCGGGTGGTCAAAGACGCGGTCGTCGACCAGTTCCGCGACAGGCTGGGCCGGCGTCCCAGCGTCGATACCCGCAACCCGGATCTCAAGATCAACGCCCGCCTGCAGGGCGATCGGTGCACCTTGAGCGTGGATCTCTCCGGTGAGCGCCTCCATCGCCGCGGGTACAGGCCGAGCTTCGGCACCCCGGCCCCACTCAAGGAGACCCTCGCCGCCGGCATCGTCATGCTCAGCGGATACGATGGCACCGAGCCGTTCGTCGATCCGATGTGCGGCTCGGGGACCTTGCTCATCGAGGCCGCGCTCATCGCCAAGGGGATAGCGCCCGGGCTCCTTGGGCGCAGCTTCGGCTTCTTCAATCACCCGAGCTTCGACAAACGAATGTGGAAGGACCACGTCGAGGAAGCCAAGGAGCGCGTCCAAAAGGATGTGGAGGTGCCGGTCATCGGTTCTGATGTCTCCGAGGCGGCGCTGCGAGCGGCCTCGGTCTCCGCCCAGGGCGCAGGGGTCGACGACATCGTCAGGCTGCGTCGCGTCGAGATCAAGGACGTCCCCTCTCGACACGAAGGGATGGTGGTGACCAACCCGCCCTACGGCGAGCGGCTGGGCGAGCTCGACAAGCTGTCGGGGCTCTACCGAGACCTGGGCGATGCCCTCAAGCACAAGTGCTCGGGCATGACCGCCCACGTGCTCACCAGCTCGAAGTTCCTGGCCGGAAAAATAGGCCTCCACGCCCACAAGCGGGACTGCGTCTGGAACGGCCCCCTGGAGTGCCGCTTGCTGCACTTCAAGATGTACTGAAACCTCAAAGAATCGCAAAAAGCTACTGAGTACGCAGCTTTTTCGGGCTCGCAAGCTCCACAGAATCGGGAGCGAAGGCGTAGACCCTCTTGTCGTCGCTGCCTATGTACAGCATCCCGTTTGGGCCGAGCACCGCGCCTGCGTCCACTTGGTCTCCCGTCTCGAAACGCCACGCGAGCTTGCCCCGAGGGGTCAGGCAGTAGACATATTTGTCTCGTCCGCCGAAGTACACATAACCTCCCTCGTCCACAGCGGCTCCGGACTGGATCCCGTAAAAAGCCCCCTCGCCCGGCTCTATGGAAAACCGCCAGCTCTCAAGCCCAGTCTCCCGATCGAGGGCCGCGACGAACGGCTCTTTGCCGAAGGTGGAGGCGAGGATCACTCCCTTGGGAGAGATCGCCAGAGGCGCTCTCACAGGCCCCGACAAGTCTGTCTCCCACCGCAGCGCGCCTCCCGGCGCGACGGCCCGAACTCGCCCGTCGTCCGAACCGAAGTAGACGGTTCCGTCTCTTCCGACCGCGGGGGTCGAGTCGTTGTCGCCGCCGGTCTTCAAGTTCCACAAGACCTCGGAGCTTTGATTCAGCGCAAAGAGACGCTTGCCTTGCGTCCCGAAGTAGATCGTACCGTCCGCTGCGAGCGCCGGGCTGGAGAAGATCTTGGTGGAATCGACACCGGCCTGAAAACGCCACGCGACCCGTCCGGAAGGCTCCACGGCGTAGAGATAGTAATGACAGCCGAAGTACACCGTCCCGTCGAGGCCCACCACCGGGGACGTGTCCACGTCCCACGTGCCGTCGTGACCCTTTTTTCCCGGGGCCGGCGGCAAGGTGGTCTCGAGGCTCCATTTCACGG
>JAABTR010000056.1 GCA_011389755.1 Deltaproteobacteria bacterium
CGTGTCCACGTCCCACGTGCCGTCGTGACCCTTTTTTCCCGGGGCCGGCGGCAAGGTGGTCTCGAGGCTCCATTTCACGGCGCCGTCCGGCGACAAGGCGAACAGCTTGTCCGCGTCGCTGCCGACGTAGATCGTGCCGTCTTTGCCGATGGCCGGCGTGGTCCAGATCTTCCCACCGGCGTCGAACCGCCACTTCTCAGCCCCATCGGGAGACACGGCGTAGAGGTGGTGATCGTGGGATGCGACGTAAACGGTGCCGTCGCGTCCGAGGGTGACATCCGCGTAAACCCGTCCGCGGGTCCTGAAGACCCACGCCAGTCTGGCCGACCGCGGCCCCTGCACCGCCGCGGCTCCGGTGTGACGGGCGTCGCCTCTGAACACAGGCCAAGACGATCCCGCCGCCCCATTTCGCGGCGAGCTGTCTTTTGTTGTCGTCCGCGCTGCCGGCTTTTGTTTGGAGGCCGAAGGCTCGTCGATTTCGCCGGTCTCAGTGGGCCGCGAAGCGGGTTTCGAGCAGGAGCACGCGACCCCCATCGCCAATATAATAGCGGAGTAAATCAATAGTTTAACTGTTATCGCCCGCAAGGAAAACAAATCAGAATACGCGCTGCCGCCCCTGGGCGACCTCTCCGCTTTGAAGCTCGGCGATGCGATAGGCCACATCGGCGAACGTGCTGTCCCTCGACATGATCTCGTGGAAACAATCCAAGGCATCCGCTCGGGAGCCCACCGATTGATAGGTCTTGCCCAGCTCATAGAGAAGCCCCAGCCGCTGCTGATCGTCCGTGGTGCCGTTGTCGATGGCATCGCGAAAGACGCCGATGGCGTCATCGAAGCGATCGAGCCCCGCGAGACACATGCCGATCATCATCTTGGAAGGTGTGATCCGCTCGGGGTCACCAAACGCGATCTCGAACTCCTTGATGGCATCTTCGTAGAGCCCCATCTCCTTGTACGCGATACCCAAATCGTAGTGGGTCGCATAATCGGTGTCCCCCACTTGCTTTTTGACGCCTTCTTTGAACTGAGAGAACACCTCTTTGAGCTCATCCGCCGAAGAATCATCGTCGAACGCCTCGAAGTCCATCTGCTCGGCCAAGGCTTCGGGGTCGAAAAACCGCTCCAACTCGTTTGCGGGCTCGCTTTCAGCTTCGCCCTCAGCGACCTCTTGCGTCCCTTCTTCCAGCTGGGCCATAAGAGCTGCCACCCTCGGGTGGTTCGCGTAACTTTCCAAGAGCCCTTCGAGCACGCTCTTCGCCTCTTCGAACAGCTCCTGTTCGACGAAGAACTCCGCCTCCTCGAGCGACTCTTCCAGCTCTTCCGAGTCCGTCTCCCCCTCAGGCTCTGCCGGCTCCTCAGGCTCTGCCAGCTCCTCAGGCTCTGCCAGCTCCTCAGGCTCTGCCAGCTCCTCAGGCTCTGCCAGCTCCTCAGGCTCTGCCGGCTCCTCCTCAGGCTCTTCCAACTCCTCAAGCTCTTCCAGCTCTTTTGAGCCCGTCTCCCCCACCGGCTCTTCCAGCCACTCGGGTTCTGCGGCACTTACCGCGCTGTCTTCGTTCCAGGCGAGCTCGCCCTCACCCTCGCCATCGGCGAAGTCGTCGGCAGGCCCCGGAGCTGGTGTCGAGCCGAGCTGCCCGGACGCCTCTTCGACGTCATCCGGCTCCACAAAAGCCAGGCCTGAGCTTTCCTCGTCTGAAATGAACTCCACCTGGGAGTCCTCGACGAGCTCGAGCACCTGAACCTCGTCGTACTCATCTTCGCCCAGCTCTTCTATGAACTCGTCTTCCGAAGACACCTCGACGTTTTCGTCCTCCAAGCTGACCGCGTCGCCGAGGTTGGTCGGACTCGTCAAGGTGTCGAATTGCTCGTCCCCTTCGCCGAAACCGATATCATCATCCCCATCGAAACTCTCGATGGCGTCCGGGTCGGTCAGCGATGACACCTGGCTCGCGTCGGCGCCTCTCGTGTATTTCTCCAGACGCGTCGGTTCGCCGAACATCTCGATCGCCGTGGGATCGTCGAAGGTGCCGGAATCGTCGTCATCGTCTTCGGACAGAACATCTTCGTCCAGCACGTAGACGTTGGTCACAGGTCCGATGGTCGAGGACTCCATCGCATCCAAGTCGGCGGTCTCTTCCAGCTCCTCGGGCATGATCCCGCCGAGCTGGCGGATCATGTCCCGAGCGCGCTCGTTGTCACCATCGATGCGCAGGACCTCGTGGAGATAGTAAATCGACCCCTCGGGCTGGTTCTCGCGAAAGACGTCCGCCAGGTCGAAGAGCTGCTCGAGAGCTTCATCGAGCCGTCCCAAATCGAGGAGAATATCCTTGAATCGCTCCCGCGCGTCGATGTGGTAAGGATCGAACTCGAAGACTTTCTGGATGTGGGCGACGGCGCGATCTTTGAGCCCGTACTTGAGCAGGACCTCTGTCTCGGACAACACCTTTTGGCATTGCTCTTCCACCTGCTGCTCGCTGAAACCTTCGAACTCATCTACCGAAGTGTCGTGTGTCACTCCGGCTGAGTTGCGGAAACCTTCTTCCACAACAGAATCGGATGTCGCCATCGGGGTGAGATCCTCCGGCTCTTGCTCAAGCGCCATCGCCGGAGAGGGCAGCTGCGAGGTGAACGCCGCCTGCTGAACCGCCGAAGACCGTCTCTCGGCCGCGGGCGGGGCAAAGGAGTGGGGCTCCGCCGGGGCGCCATCGCCCCCCAATGCCTCCAACGCCGCCCGGTCGTTGGGATCTATGCGCAGAATCTCGTGGAGCACGGCGCGGCGTTTCTCCTCGTCCCCCTCCTCTTTGAGGAGCAGCGCGATCTCCTTGTAGACCGAGATCGCCTTGTCGGGCTGGTCCAAGCCCTCGAAGGAGCGAGCGAGCAGCTCCAGAGTCGGCAGATGGCGAGGATCTTTGACGAAGCAGATCTGCAGACGAGACAGCGCTCTTTTGAATTGGCCTCGCTCGACGTAGATGCGAGCCGCCTCCCGGGCTATCTCGACATGCGAAGCATCGTGGTAGAGGAGCCGCTCGGCCACCTTGAGGTAGTCGTCAAAGCGGCCCTGGGCTCTGAGCTCCTGGCACGCTGCGGCAAAATGCACCACCGCCTCCTCGACGCGGTTTTCCTTCGAGAGATGCTCGGCTATCCGCAGACGCGTCGCGATATTGTGAGGGTCGATCTCGCCCATTTGGGTCAACACGGCGAGCATATCCGTGGAGCGGTTCGTCCTCTGGTAGACGTCAGCCAGCTGCTCGAGCTGAATGAGCGCCTCGGAATTGAGCCCCAGGTTTATGTAGGCGTCGGCCAAAAAGCGATGGACATCGAAAAGAGTCGGATCGAGCTTGAGTATCTGCTTGTAGACCGCGACCGCCTTGAGGTGAAAACCGCTCTTCGTGTAGTGTTCGGCGACGCGCAGGTAGGTCTGGGTGGCCTCCTTGCGAGCTCCTTTACGCGTGTAAAGATCGCCGATCTTGAGCCATGTCCGAATATCGCCCGGTTCGGCCTCGAGCAGTTTCTGATACTCGGCTATCGCCTTGTCGAACTGCCCTTTGGCGGTGAATTTCTGCGCTTGCGCGACTATCTTGTTCTTATTGATGGCCACTTCTTATGGTCCACTCTCGCCGCAACCGGTCCCCAAATCAAGTTCCTAGCCGTCGTTCATCGACATTCGTTCCTACCACCGGAGCGACGTGCCACCGTGTGGAGTCGTTTTTTTCGATCTTGTTCAATCTATGAAATCAATTGAAAACCCGTCAAGCCCGCTCGCCAAATCGGTCATTTTCTCGAGACGCGGGGTCGGCCCACGGCCTGCCGACCCCGTGGCGACCCGATAGGGAAATATAGCCCTTTTCGCGCGAGGCTCAACGCGAGACAAAGACCAAAGAAGTTGTCGCGAGATCTGGCTTCGTCAAAATGGGAGGCAGGCCCAGTCAGAGTAAAGCTACAGAAGCTCCTGGCTCAGCTGAGGACCGAGGAGGCGGAGCATGTACCGTCCCTTGCCGATGTTGCCGTCCGCATCGAGAGCCAGCACCAAAAAGTAGTCGTCGTTTATGATCCGCAACAAAGCCGCGATCTGGCCCGTGCGCACCATGACTTCTTCGGTCTGTCCCACCTCCAGCAGCGACGCAGCCTTGCGGATCTCCTTGAGAACGACGGAAAATTCCATGCCGATGGTCTCGATGTCCAAAGCCGTATCTGTTCCGTGAAAATCGACGGGAATTCCATCGAACCCCATCAGGATCACTGCCTTGGCTCCGGGAACCTTGGCGATCGTCTGCTCCAGCTTGTCGGCGAACATGCTCACTCCTTGGTCTTTGGCGTCGAGCCCCTACTAGCTATCCTTTAGCCTCGCCCCGTCGTCGTCAAGTTCTCGTCAACCGCGCGATGACTCGTCCGCGATGCGTCTTTTAACCACAAAAGCCGGGAGCCTCTCGCGCTCTTCGAAACTCTTTTTGTACTCCTGGGCCTTCTTGTGAGAGTCGAACGGGCCGACCCGAACGCGATACCACGTCCCTCCCCGCTCGGGCATGTCGACGCTCACCAAAAAAGCCCGATGGCCGGCGCGCTCCAGCTTATGAGCCATCTCGCTGGCCTGGACCCGATCGCGAAAAGAGCCGACTTGAAGCGAGTACACGCCCGGTTCGTCCCCGCGGACGTTCTCGGGCATCGGATCCTCGGTGTGCCGGGGCCGCAGCAATGGGGGCGTCTCTTGTCTTTCATCGTCCGAACGCGCTGACGTTTCGGTGAGCAAAGAGGCTGGCGTGGGCACCGGGTCACGAGAGACCGACAGCGACTCGTAAAAAGACAGCTGTTTTTGTGACGCCGGGCGCGGCGGCGGGGGCTCGTTGGATCGCTCGTCCAGCTCTGCAAGCGGATCCTCGGCCGGGCATCTCGCCTCCGGGCTGTGGCGGCTGCCCACCAAGACGCCCAGGGCAAAGACGAGACCGACCACGGCCACACCGGCACCGGCGATCAGCGAAACGTAACGAGAGTGAATCTCGACGGTTTCTCTCTTCGCGTATTTTCCGAGCTCCTCCATGGCAATTTGCTCCATTGTCCTACATGTAAGCCTATGTAATCAGTCACCGCAGATATAATCAAGTTTTCGGTCGATTTTAACCCGGCAGGTCACCGAGGAGCAGTTTTTGACCACGGGCGCGGAGATCACTTCCGGGCCAAGATCAGACGGAGCTCCCTGAGGCAAGGCGGAACAGGACCCTTTCGTCCTTGGAGCCGCACACTGAACCGCTCCACAAGGCGCGTCCGCCCGAGATCCACGGTCTGGTAGTATCGGCTATGGGGGTTCACCTTCCCAGCTTGCGTCCAGACGACCTCTCCGCGGTGATCCCGAGCCTCCAGCACGAGACCATGGACGAAGACCCGGGCTCCGTCAGGGCACCCGATCGCCACCTTTAGCCCCGTGACCCGCACGGGCTTCGAGGTGGTCAAAGTGAGCTTTTCGCCGTACGCGCCATGCCAGGCCGTGTCGAAGTCTCCGTCGAGCACCCGGCTCGCACCGGGGCTGAGGCCCATGAGCCGGGAATCGGGTCCGTCCAGGTCAAAATAGCCCAGCTCCTCCCCCAGCTGCGCCGTCAAGGCGATCGCGGCGGTCACCCTGGAGGCGAAGGCTTCAGGGGAGCTGCTCCTCAAGTTGTCCGTGAGCTGAGCGCGGGCCTTTTCGAAGGTGGTGGGCCATCTCGGCGTGGCCGCGGTGGCGTGCCTTCGAGCCGAGACCGAGGCCAGCGCTTTTTGCAGCGCGGCCCCTCGCCTGCGAAAGACCTCCGGGTCCAGCTCGGGGGCCATGGAGGGATCCATCGCGTCGATCGCCGCCGCGAGTCGAGACGGATCGCGCATCGAAGGAGCGACGTCCAGGAGCCTGGCCAATATGGCATACCAGGTGTCGTACATCCCTCCGACCACCGCTTGACGGGCGCCGCTCAGGTCCCGCAGCTCGAGCACCCGGTATACGTCGGGAAGAAGCGTGCGAACTCTCCACTCGCAAAGCGCGGCCTGGGCGGGGGATCCCGGACCTCGCTTTGCCGCGAGGCGCTCGAGCCGGGACCCGTAGCCGGGACCTCCCAGCCTGCCCAGCGCCCTGACCGCGGCGGCTGCGCCGGGTCCGGTGCTCGCCGAGAGCCTCCACAGCGCCTCGAGTCCTTTGGGGACCTTAGCCGCGGCCAGCACCCGCGCGGCAAAAATCTTGCGGAGCGCGTTGGCGCTCTCGAAATCCTCTTCGACTTGCTCTTTGACTCCAAGGTGCCCTGCCTGCAGAGCCGCCGCGGTGAGGGCCTCCCGGACGATGTCTCCGAGGGGCCTGTGCGCCGTTTTTTCTATGAGCTCTGCGCTCGCTCCTGCCTTGAGCGCCGCCAGACGACGCGCGGCGGCCACGAGCACGGCCGGCGAGTTCCCCTCTCTCAAAACGTCCCGGGCCAAAAAGGCCGGCATATTCTCGAACCAGGCGTCCACCAAGGCCGGATGAACCTCGTTTGCCGGGATCAAATCCAGATCCCTGATGAGGATCGACCACGCCGACAAAAAGGCGTTTCCCCGCTCCTCGAGAGCCTCGGGGAGGCCCCTGAGCGGTGGCGCCCCCTGCGCCGCGTGGGCCAAAAACAGCGCGCATCCAAACAGGGCGAGCCGCGACAGCGCGAGGCCGCTTCGAGGCGAAAAACCGATAACCCGCTTCATTCCTCGTAAAACAGCGGCTGTCGTTTGCTGGTAAATCCGTGGATGGCGTCTTTGTCGCGGTCGCTCAAGTTTATGAACTGAATCCCCATGCCCGGCATGATGTCCTCGTTGGTCTCGTTGTACTCCCGGAGCCACCTGACGATCCCATCCACGGACACCAGCCTCCCGTCGGGCAAGGTGAAGTTGATGTTGAGAGACGAACCTATGGGCTTTAAGTCGTACGTCGCGACGAAAATCCCGCCTTCGGACACGTCCTCGGTAAAACCCATGAAAAAGTTCGACTCGGATTGAAAACCGATGTCCGCCTCGATGGCGATGCGCTTGGCCAGACGCCTCTCGGCCCCCGGTACATTTGGGACCGACCTTTGCGGAAACTGTGACTGACGCTCGGCGCTCTTGGATATGGGGTACAAAATCGCCAGGGATCGGGCGATGGTCTGCGCGATCTTGTCGGGATCGAAATTCGTCGCTTTGGTTCCTTGCAGAATCTCCAGCGCCCGGCGCAGATGATTCATGGCCCTAAGAGCCGCTTGCGCGGCGGCTTCTGCGTCGCCCGTGTCTACCTGCAGCACCGCGACCGCGCCGCCCAGCGACTCGTAAAAATCCCCCCTGGCGCCCTTGGCTCCAACGGCATCGAGAGCCTCTCTGACGAGCTCTTGCGCTAACTCCATGGGGCCGTTTTCTAACGATTTTTTCATGTCTCAAAGCCCTCTGACAAATGTGAGCGCCTTTAGCGCCGTCCGGCAGCCCTGCGCAGGTTCGCTTCGAGGAAACCCGCGGTTGTATCGCATCGAGCAGCGTAACGACTGCCCGAAACCCTTGCAAGAATAATGATCGGGTTTGGCGACACCGCAAATCCTCTCCACCGCTTTGAGCCCGGCTCGCGATGGGGTAATATCTGTAAAGCTCTTTTGACGAGCCGCCTCGAAATCGGAGATTGACATCAAACATGCGCATCATCGGTCTTGATGTGGGACACAAGCGAATTGGAGTCGCCGTGTCCGATGAAACCGGGCTCATCGCCCAACCCCTCGAAACCGTAGAGGTCCGTGACCCCGAGTCCACCTTGGAGGCTCTGGCGGAGCTGTGCCGGCTCCACGAGGCCGAAAAAATCGTGGTGGGACTCCCTTTGTCTCTCTCCGGTGGCGATCGGGGCTCGAGCGCCAGGCGAGCCCGCGCCGTGGCCAAAAAGCTCGCCGCGCGCACCCACCTGCCGGTGTTCTTCGTCGACGAGCGCTTCAGCTCCACCCAGGCCGAGCGGATCCTCATGGAAGGGAACGCCTCCCGCAAGCAGCGCAAGGGGGCCGTCGACAAAATGGCAGCCGCCATCATCTTGCAGACCTACCTCGAACAGGGGGGCTGCCCTTGAAGATATCCCGCGCCCACGTCCTGGCTCTGGTCTTCGGGCTGGTGACTTCGGCGGTCGCCGCGATCGCCTTCGACCTGCTGGTCCTCTACCCCTCCCGCGCTCCCCAGGGCCGAGGCGAGACCATCCGCGTCACCATACAAAAGGGCGCCGGGCCGACAGAGATCGCCCAAGCGCTGGCCGAGCGGGATGTGATCGACTCTCCGGGGCGGTTCTCGCTGTGGCTCAGGTTGACCGAAGGCTTCGAGAGGGTCCGCGCCGGGACCTTCGAGGTGCCCGACGACGCCACCGCCGCGCAGGTTCTCGAGATCATCTGCGGCCCGAGCGCCGACAAGGGCATCCGCGTCACGATCCCCGAGGGGTTTCGGTTGCGGCAGATCGCTCAAACTTTAGAGGAGTCTCGTGTCATCGGCAAGGAGCCCTTCCTCGACGTCGCGACGGACAAAGACCGGCTCGCCGCGATCGGGATCGATGCCCGCACCGCCGAGGGTTACCTCTTTCCGGACACCTATTATTTTTCGAAGAACGCGACGCCCGAAGGCATCATCGATCGCATGTTCGCGCGCATGAAGCGTCAGTACGCCGAGGTTGCCCCCAATCGGGCCTTGGACCGCCGCATCTTGACCCTCGCGTCGATCGTGCAGGCCGAGGCGCGGGTGGCCGAGGAGATGCCCGCCATCGCCGGGGTGTATCGCAATCGCTTGGACGCGTCGGTTTTCCCCTCCGGCCTTTTGCAGGCCGACCCGGCCGTGGCCTATGGATGCGAGCCCCACGTCAGGCCCAAAGCTCCGTCGTGCCGCACGTACGACGGGACGCTTTACCTGCGCCAACTCGCGGACGAAAAAAACCCCTACAACACCTACAAGCACCCCGGACTGCCGCCCGGGCCCATCTGCGCGCCGGGCAAAGAAGCCCTCCTCGCGGCGGTGAGCCCGAAGGAACACGGCTTTTTGTTCTTCGTCGCCGGGGGACCGGGCGGTCGGCACGTCTTCTCGGAAACCTTGGAAGAACACAACGAGGCCGTCAGCGCTTACCGCCGCTCGAGGTAAGCCGCTTGGGTCGCCCCCGCAGAAAGCCGCCGTCACCTCCGGGGCCTTACCTTGCCGCCGCTTTGATGCTCGGTCTCATCGGTTGGACCTTTCAAGAGCACTGGCGCGCCTTGGCGGCCCTCTTGGGCGCTGCGTGTGCTTTGTGGGTCGCCTTGCGCCTCAAGAGGCGGCGCCTCGCCCGAAGCCTCGAAGAGGTCGACGCCATGAGCGGACACGAGTTCGAGCGCTTCTTGGCAAAAATACTTCGCAGACACGGTTTTCAAACGCAGCTCGTCGGCGAACGCGGCGCCGACTACGGCGCCGACTTGGTCATCCGCAAGGGCGACAAAAGAATCGCCGTGCAAGCAAAGAACTACGGGCGGGCTCGGGTGGGCAACGAGGCGGTCCAGCAGGCCATCGCCGGAGCCTCCTACTACGGCTGCGAGAGCGCCCTGGTGATCACGAACTCCGGTTTTACCAAGGCGGCCCGCACGCAGGCCGAGGGCGGCGCGTTCGAGGTGACGCTGTGGGACCGCAAAGCCCTGGCCGCCCTCCTGCGGGGGAAGACGCCTCTTTACTGATCAGTTCATCCGCCCGTTGCCGCCCTTTTTGCGCTTTTTGTTTCCCTTGGACGGCGAGATGCTTCGGGCGACTCGGGGCTGCTGCGCGTCCCGTGAAACCTGGGTGCTCCTGAGCCCGAGAATCACGGCCAGATTGCAGGCGCTCGCGAGCCCGATGAACTCCCAATTTTGCTGAATGAAAGGCCCCAGCTTTGCGAGCTCGCCTAGGGCGATGAGCGCCAGCGCGACGAGCGCGTAGCGGGCGACCGCCTTTGCCCAGCGCACAGAGAGCCGCCCTCTGAAGAGCAACGCGGCCCCGGGCACCACGAGCCAGAGGTGGATCGGGGGCATCACCAAGAGGTTCTCGTTGAAGTACGTGTCGTAGTGAGTGGTCACCGTCCAAAATAGAGTCAGGATCACGCCGCCCAAACCGGCGAGCGCCCCCCAGACGATAAGACCGAACCCCAAAAGACGCCGCGCCCCTCGACGAGCTCCGAGCGCGATGGGCAACAAAAGCCCCAGCCCCAACGCCGCGAGCAGCGAGATGACCACCGCGAGCTCGAGGGGATCGGCGCTGTGCCCCACCTCGGGACCTTTCCTTTCGAAGATCACGCGTTTTTGCTTCACCAGGGGCCGGCCGTCGGGCAGGCGGGTCTCGTCCAGATCTTCGCCCAGCACGGCGGGGAGAAACTGCTCATCGAAGCGCGTCAGCGGCCGATCCACCGCCGGTCCGAGGGAAAACAGGATGGCCGCCCGGCTCAGCGGCAGCCCCTCGAGGGCGTCGCGGGTCCAGTCCCGAAAGGTGCGACCCGTGGGTTTTTTGTCCCGGCCGGCAGACAGCGCTCCGCCTACCTCCGCGTCGATGATGTCCCGAATCCGCGTGCAGCAGTTGTCGATATAGTGGCGATAGGCGTATTCGCGGTTCTCCGGGCGAGCGTTGAGCTCGAGCTTGGCCGCGATGGACGAAGCCTGCTCGGGCGAGAGGTTCAACGCGCGGTCCACGAGGCGGCGGTCTTCGAAACCGTACCGCCTGACGGTGTCGGCATAATGAGACACCGAGAGCCAGTACGTCAAAAATCCCCGAACGTAGCGCGCCTGTAAATTGGGATCCGCAAAATCGAACGTACCGTAGTTGTAGACTTTCTTCGTCCTATCTACCCGGTCCTCCACGAGAAGCGCGATGTGTCCGAACCTCGTGAAGAGCGGTTCGTCGGGGCCCATCGTCAGCACGTGGATGGTGTATCGGCTCTTTTGAGCCGGCGCGTCGCTTTGTCCGGCTGCTTCGCCAGCGATGGCGAAGACGAGGGCAGCGGACAACGATGCTATTATCGAGGCTTTGCGTTTCATGTGGCAGACAATAGAAAACGACCGGGCCGATGTCACGTCCAGGCTGCCCGCGCCGTGTCTTTTTTTTCGTCTTTTGCCGAAGATCCCCACGAGTTGATCAAGCGGCGGGATCATATCATCATGCCAGGTGGGATCCGTGAGAAACAAAGAATTCAAACAGCGCGCGCGCGCGGAAAGTCTTCGCTACGGTGAGGACAGCCTCGTCTTTTTGAGGGAGCTGTCGCAGAACGCCCGAGATGCGGGCGCGCGCCGAATTCTGGTTCGAGCCGAATGGGCCGCGGGAAAGCTCACCGTCTCGTTCGACGACGATGGCCGCGGCATGACCCGCGAGCACGCCCAGTCCTTCCTCTTTCGTCTCTACGCTTCGAGCAAGGAAGACGACGCGAGCAGCGCAGGCCGTTTTGGTGTCGGCTTCTGGTCCGTGCTCCTGTTCGAGCCCGCTTTGTTGCGGATCGAATCGAAGCCCGAGGTGGGCCGGGGGTGGTGCCTGGAGATGGACGGCGACCTGACCGCCTTCCGCGAAGGGCAGTGTCGCCTGAGACGACCCGGCACACAGGTCGTGCTGGAGAGACCCGAACCGGACCCTCGCGGGATCGAGACGATCCGCCGCGGCCTCGCGCGCTACTGCCGACATCTGCGCCGCGCCGACCGGGCGCACGCTCCCCTGCCCGTCTTTTTCAACGGCGAGACCATCACTTCGCCCTTCACGGTCCCGGGCCCGTGCCGGCTCGCCTTCGAGGACGGCCCGGTCGAAGGGGTCGTGGGCCTCGGTGAGAGCCCGAATGTGGAGCTCTACGCCAAGGGCCTTTTGGTCTGGCGGGGGGCGCTGTTGGACGAGCTGCGCTACAGCAGCGAGCCCGCGACGCAGGACTACCAAAAAGACGGCCTCTCGCCTGTCTACAAGCTAAACGGCAGCCGTCTCAATGTCACCTTGGATCGCCGCTCCGTCGTGGATGACAAACAGCTCGCGCGGGTGCGAAGGACCGCCCGCCGCCACACGCGGCGGCTGCTCGCCCGTTACCTGGACGAGCTCTCACCGCGCCCCGCGCTCATCCGCCTGCGAGACGCGCTCCTGGCGGGCCTGGAAGAGGGGCGTCAAAAAATAGGAATGGGGCTCGCCGGGGCCGCTTTGGTCGCGGCTGTCATGGGGATGGGGGTCTTGGTAGGAGGGTTCCCCCTCGACCTTCGGCAAAGCGAGGAGCTGCCCAAGGCCCCGGCCCTGGCTTCTAGAAGCCCACTTGGCGCCCCCACCGAAGGGTTACCCCTGGGCAAGGCCTTCGACTTCCGCGGACCTTCGGTCGATCCCCTCGGACAGATGGGGCGGCTGCCGCTCGCGTATGCGCCCCCGCGCCCAGTCGAGCTGCGCACCGCGGCTTTTGAGATACTCGACTTCCACCTGGGCGTCAGGCGAGCGCGGGACGAGCTCGGTTCGCCTCCGACTCCGCTCAGCTGCGCCGGCGATTGCCTCGATATCGCCGCGGAGACACACGTCGTTGCAGGACAGTCCGTGCCCCTGCCGGTGCCCACCGGTTACGGCGTGGTGCCCCAGAGCCTGCGCTGGGAAGGTTCAGCGAGGCCGAGCCTCTTGGACTTTGGCGGAATCACCCATGCGGTCTTCTCCAAGGACGCCCGCGGCGTCGTCTCCTACCGCGCCGCGCCCCTGCCGGCTCGGACGTTGCCCCCCGCGCGGCTGCGCCGCCTCCTCCAGATTCCTCCAGACGTCACGCTGCCGCCTTTGCTGGCACGGCTCGCCGACCAAGCCCGGAAGGAGAAAACCCCGCTGCGCGTCGAAAAGATCGTCGAATTCGTCCGAGACCGCATCATCTACGACCGGTCCGCAGCCACCGCGGCGATCTTTACCCGCTTTTTTAGCCGCGATTTGAATCGCAGCTGGCTGGACTTCGTGGTCGAAATCGGGCGAGGAGACTGCGACGTCAAAAACGCGGTCGCGCTCACCATGCTGCGCCGCGCCGCGGTCCCTTCGCGGCTCGCCATAGGGGTCATCGGCGAAGACGGCGCGGCGACCGAAGGCTTCCACGCGTGGGTGGAGTACCACCACCGGTCCCTGTGGCACGCCGCCGACGCCACAGGGACCGGTCGCGCAGCCGCATCCGATCCGAGCCCGGACGATGGAGGCGGCGATTCGGCCTCTCCTCGAGGACCTTCGACCTCTGCGCGGGACCCTTTCGTCAGCGCCGCGCCCGACCGGGATTTTTTATTTTGGTCGGCGGTCATCTCTCTTGCCGTCGCCGTGATCTTCTCCGCGCTGGGCCTCCTCGCGTTTTTGCGCCGAGCTGCGCGCTCCGCGCTCACAACCGACGAGAGGCGCTCTCGCACAGAGGTGGCCGCCAAGATGCTGGCGGGCGCCATCGCGATGCCCAATGCCTGGCGAGGAGCCGGGGGGATCCTCACACGCCCCTTGTTGCCGACGGTCGACGGCGACGCCATCTCGCTTCGCAGAGCCTCGCGCCTGGCGCGAAAAGGGCGCCTTTGGTTCACCCGCCGGCCCTTCGACCCTTCGATCCGCGGCAGACGGGTAGTTTTGGACGCGGCGGACCCGGAGTTCGAGCAGGTCGCACCACGCATCCCGGGAGCCCAAGATCTGGACGAGCTCGTGCGCCTCTTTCCACAATCAAAAAAACGCGAGGCCGCGGGCGCGCACGCGCCTGTTTACGACCTGGTCTCGGCGGCGAACACCCGCCTCGAACGGCTCGGTTTCCCCCCGGGCACCCTGGCGGTGTGCTCTTGCTCGCGTGAGGATTGCATCACAGATGTGGATCTGGCCCGCGCCGGGATCGAGGTCCCGGGCCTCCCCCGGCGCTACGTCGCCGTCTGCGCAGGGCACGAAAAGGTGCAAAAGATCGCCGAGCTGGCGCGCACAAATTTCTCCATCGCCACCTTTGCATTGCTCGATCTCACCGTCGAGCGCAGCGCCCTTTTGTCTCGTTACGCCGAAAAAATTCGCCGCGAGCTGGCCCTCGAGCTCATAAGAGGTGACCGATGAACCTCGACCGCCCCTGGCCTGCAGAGCTTTTGACCATCGACGTCTTCGCCGAGATCCGAAAGCTCGCCACCCGCCGCTTCAAGACCCCCGCGGACTCGACCGTCGGCTTCGCCGGTTTCTTGTCCAGCCTGGGGCCGCGCCGCATCGACATCGCCGCGAGACCCGGCAAGCTCGTCTTTTCTTGCGCGCCCAGGCTCGATTCCTACGATTGGCTCGCCCTGCTCGCGGAGATATTCGATCCCGATCGCCCACGCGGCGCACGCCACGACGCCCTCGTCCGGCTCGAGCGCGACTTCGATCTGGACGCGCTGGCCGCCTTCTCCATCCCCAAGGCGCGCGTCGCGTTCACCCACCGCTGCCCGCACAGCGGCGCGCTCGAGACGGTTGAGCTCAGCCCATCCGCGAAGCCGCGACGATGGCGACAGCCGAGCGCCGACGCGGGGGCCGAGGCCTTGCGCATCGCGATTTCGGGCAAGCTCGGGCGAGCCTCGAGTCACGCGTCGGCCCTCGAACACCAAGGACGCTTCTCTCCCCTCGAGCTGCGCCTCAAAGGCCGGCGCATCTCGAGAGGGCACCGCCTCGGCGGCATGCTGCTGTCGAGAGATTTGAGCAAAGAGCGCCTGAGGGGGGTCATCGGCTTGCCGCGAAAGCCCGGGCTGTGCGAGCTGCACCTCCTCAAGCACGGGATGGTCACACAAACCAAGCTTTGGCCCGTCCATCGCGGGCTCGAATTCCACGCCGTAGTGGAACACGAGGGCCTCGAGCTTCCCGAGATTTGGCGCGCCCTTCGCAGCGAAGCCGAAGAGCTCCTCATCGAGCTGAGGCGCCGCATCGAACAATTCGACAAAAGCGACTGGAGCCGAAGCGTTGACCTGCTCGTCGAGCGCGCCGCCCACGCTCGCAGCGCCGATCTTCTCGCCGGCGCGCGCCTGTTTTCTCAAAGTCGCGGCCGGCCTCTGTCCATAGAGGAGCTCCGAGAACGCGCTCGCAAAGAAAAAATCTACGTCGTCGCCTCCGAAGACAAGAGGGTGCGACCCGACCCGAGGGGCAAAACGACCGTGGTGCTCTCCTCTTCGGCCCGAAACCTCCTCGAAAAGCACCACGGCGTCACCTTGCACACCGCGCTTCGATCAGAGGGCCGCATCGCTCCAAAGCTGGCCGTGCGCGCGCGCTGGCGCTGGCAGCGGATCGCGAGGCGACAGGCCGTTCGAAACGCGCCGGAGGTCTCTTTGGGTGAGCTCGCAAAGCTGGCTCAAGCGGTCGAAGATGCGCTAACCTCTGGGCTGGTCGCGCCTTATGACCTCGAAGGCGCCGCGCCTCGTGTCGCCCTGTCAGCCGGCAAAGATGGGCCCCTTAGGGTCAGCAATGAGGGGCGACTTTTGCACCTCTGCACGCACCACCCTTTGGTCAGAGCCTGCGCGCGGGCTTACAAAGACGACCCCGCCGCGCTCGTCCCGGCGCTCGCGGCGCTTTTTGAAGGGCGAGCGTCCCTGTCCGAGACCGGGCTCGAGCGGCTCATCGCCCCACCTCGGGACTAGCCGCGCCGCAGCTCCTCTTTCATGCCCAAGAGTCGATAGAGCTTGCGCAGGGCGTCCACATCGAAGATCTCGATCTTCTCGTCGACGACGCGCAGGTATCTGTTCTCTCGCAGCTCCAGGATACCGCGCTTGACCGAGTCGACATCGAGGCCGATGCGGGACGACAGCTCTATGGGCGAGATGCTAAGGAGGATGCGGCCTCCACTCGGAGGCACATCCTGGCACAGCTTGACGAGGGTGTTGATGATCTTGCTCTGGGAGTCTTTGAGCATCATGTTCTCGATGCGCTCTTCGGACGCCTGGAGCCGCCGCACGAGCTGCCCGATGAGCTTGAGCGCCACGTCCGACTGGTCCCGCAGCAGCTCCTCAAACTCGGTGGCGGCGAACGCCAGAACCTTGACTCCCCCGAGCGCGACCGCCGAGCAGGGATGCAGCCTCCCCTTGAGCAAGGACGACTCTCCGAAGATATCACCCGCCTTGAGCACCACGATGTCGCGCTCGATGAGGCGCACCCTCTTGAGAAGGCGGATGCGTCCCTCAACGAGCATGAACACCTCTTTGGCGGGGTCGTCTTCGACGAAAATCATCTCGCCGCCTTGGTATTCACGACCGAAACGTTCGAAGAGCCGATCCCGTTTCTTATCCATCACCATCGCGCCCGATTGTAGATGAGTGCGAAAAAAAAGCCAAACTCCATCAGATGGGGACGGTCCCCGGATCGGGATCTCCCACGAAGACGAAATTGTCGATGATGACCTCCGAGTCCAGCTTGCCGTCGTGGGTGTCGTGGATGTGAAAGGTCACCGAGATCTCTTCCCGCGGCTCTACCGGCCACCCGGTCCTGAGCCACCCGGTGGAGGAACCGTGGCGACCGCCTTGGCTTTCTTTTCCGTCCGTCGCCTCGGTGCCGCAGCTAAACCCCGTGCCGGATATGTCGGTTTTCGCGGTCCC
>JAABTR010000327.1 GCA_011389755.1 Deltaproteobacteria bacterium
GGACGACTTGGGTTGGACTCAAAGCGAAATCGTCGGTCGACACATGGATGGCCTCATGGCGGATATCCTCGCAACCACGCCGACCGAGGACGCGGCCCCAGAGGTGGTGCGAACGACAGTGGAGGTCGAACATCCGCAGCCTGGAATCTACACCACCTACGCGGCGGTCGTGTACCGAGAAGCCGACGGCGAACACCAGACTTGCTGGGCTCTGCTCCACGAAAAAGTAAACCTTCCCGAGGTCCCCGAGAGCATCATCCCGAACACGGTCGACGGACGCACAGTTCACGGATTGGTCCTGGTCGGCAACGATCCCCCCCAGATTCTGTTTGCCAACGAGTTCTTGGAAGGGCTGACCGGATATTCAAAGCACGAGCTTCAAAAAATGGGCGCCAAGGCGCTGGGGCGCCTGGTCTACGACGCAGATCGCCAGCGGATGCTGGAACGCTACCGCCGTCTCCTGAATGGCCAATCTCAAGTGCAGATCCGACAGAGAATCCGTATCTGCCGCCGAGACGGGAAGGTGCGCTGGGTCGAAGGATACGGCCAGCGGGTTGAGTACAACGGCAAGGCGGCGGTCGAGCTGTTCTTCGTGGACGTCACAGACCTCAAGCGCACAACGGACGAGCTGCGCGACCTCGAGAGCCGGGTTCAACACACCGAAAAGATAGAAAGCCTCGGCATGCTCGCCCAGGGGTTGGTCAACGACTTCAGCAATCTTTTGACAGGCATCCTCGGCAGCGCGGATCTGGCGCTCAAAGACATGGCGCCCACGTCGCCGAGCTGGGGTTACCTCCTCGACATCAAGACCACCGCGGAGCGCGCCTCATCCCTCTCGAAACAGATGATGACCTTCGCCGGCAAGATGCGTTTCAGCTCCGAGAGCGTGCCGGTCAACGACCTGATCCAAAGTCTTCAAGACCACATGAGAGCCGTGGTCGAAAAACACGGCGAGCTCGCTGTCACGCTCGAGCCGAATCTGCCCGCCATCGAAGGAGATCCCGTGTTGCTCCGCCAGGTGCTCATGAACCTGGTCGCCAACGCCGCCGACGCCCTCGAGGGCGCGGGAGGCTCAGTGTCCGTAAAGACTCTCGTCAAACACTGCGACCGCCGCTACCTGGCGAAGACCTTCCTCGACCAAAACCTGACAGAAGGGATCTATGTCGTCATCGAGGTGAGCGACAACGGCTGCGGCATCGACGACTCTTCCATCACGCGGATCTTCGACCCGTTCTTCACGACCAAGATGTCCGGCAGCGGCCTGGGGCTTCCGGCGGTACTCGGGATCGTCCGGGGGCACGGAGGCGGCATCGCCGTCGACAGCACCACGAACCAGGGGACCGTGTTCGAAATCATCCTCCCGGTCCACGACGCTTCGGTGGAGCAACTGAGCCCGACCACCACCGGAGGTCAGGACGAAGAAGCGCTGTGGCAAGGCGCCGGCACGGTTTTGCTGGTGGACGATGAACACATGGTCCGCGACACCGTGGCGGCCATGCTGGAGCACATCGGCTTCAAGGTGCTCAGCGCCTACGATGGGCAGCACGCGGTGGAGCTGTTCGAGAAACACTTAAGGGACATCGAGCTGGTGCTGCTCGACGTGACCATGCCCCACATGGCCGGTGAAGACGCCTATCGCATCTTGCGCTCCATGCGCAGCGACGTCCCCATCGTGGTCATGAGCGGCTACAGTCAAAAACAGCTCCAGGGCAAGTTCGCCGACGACGGCGTGGCCGCCTTCATACAAAAACCGTTCTCGGTGCCCGCCATCCTCAAGCTCATTCGGCGCGTCCTCGAAGATAGATGAGTTAATCCTTCGGCGACTCCGAGCGGTCTGGCTCCGGCCTTGTGATCGGCGTCAGCTCCAGCACCTTCTCCATCCCCGAAGAGACGCGTGGCGTGAGGTTCTCGTCGACGATGAGGGCCTCGACGTTGGGCAGCGACTCGACGACTCTCATCCCCTCGGTTGGCCCGAGCACGAAGATCCCCGTGGCGAGGGCGTCGGCCACCATGGAGGTGTCGGCGAAGATGGTGACGCTGACCGTCTTTTGAGCCGGGTATCCGGTGTCCGGGTCGATGATGTGGTGATATCGACGCCCGTTCAACACGAAGAATTTTTCGTAGTCCCCAGAGGTCACCACCGCCCCTTCGCGGTCGAAGGACAGCCGGGCGAAGTAGCGGCTTCGGTCGCGAGGATCCTGGATGCCCACCTTCCAAGGGCGATCCCCTTTCTTCCCCTTGATGAGCAGGTCGCCGCCGCCGTAAACGATGTAGTCGCCGAACCCCTTTTCTTCCAAGGCGGCTCCGGCCTTGTCGATGGCGTACCCCTTGGCGATGGCTCCCAGGCTTATCTTCATCCCCTTGCGCTCGAGGGTCACCGCCGATTTTTCGTCATCAATTCGAATGCTCTCCCAGTCGATGAGACGGATTTTCTTTTTGATTTCAGCTTTTGGGGGCACCCGCGGGGAGTCGCCGCGAAAATCCCAGACCCCGTCCATCGCCGCAAAAGAGATATCGAACTTACCCTCGGTGAGCCTGGATATCTTTTTGGCCTCGCGGATCACGTCCACAAGCTCCTTGGGCAGCACCACGGGTCGGCCGGCCGGCGCCGCATTGAGCTTGGAGATGGGGCTGCCGGGGCGCCACGTGCTCATCATCTCATCGACTTTGCGGATCTCGGCCAGGGCGCCTTCGATGGCGCTGTGGGCGTCTTTTGTGCTCTGCCTCGCCGAGACGGCGACGGTGATGTCGAAGAGCGTCCCCATGGCCGCCCGGCTTCTTTTGATGATATCGACAGGCAAAGAAGCGGGTTCCTTGGCCTCGATATTCTCTTTGGGGCGCCGATCCGCGGCGTTTTTTTCCTTGCAGCCGGGGCCTACAAAAACAAATAAAGTTGAGACAATCGTCAGTATCCGCATCGCTGTCATCAAAGAACCTCTATAAATTTTCGACATCTTCGGCTTGCGACGAGACCGGGATTATCACACCCGAGCGCCATGGCCAAACGCAGCCGAAAATGGCACAATGCTTTAGTGGACATTATCACCCCGATCGCTTGCATGGAGTAAACACGGTGAACACGAAAACATTTTTTCCCCTGCCGATGTTGGCACTCGTTTCAGGCCTGTCTCTGGCGTCATGTGACTCAAATGAGGCATTTGTTCCACCGGAAGTCGACGTCGAACAGATCACCGCGGCGTGCGCGTCGCCTCCAAGCAACAGTCAATGCCCCGGCGACCCGGAGATCGCCTTTAAAAACGGGTGCAGCCCCTTTTTGGGAAGCGAAACCGAGCCCGAGTTAGAAGTTGACGTCTTTTCCAACTTTCACTGCCCCCACTGCGCCATGTTCGCCTCGCTGGCCCAAGATATCTTCGCGCGGCGAAGCGACCTCGAACGCAGGGTGAGAATCTACTTCCACCACTATCCTTTCAATGTCCAAAGCGATTGGGACATCCACGCCGCCGCTCACGCGGCCAAGGTGCAAGGGGACGGTTTTTTTTGGGCCGCTCACGATGAGATCTACGGCCGAATCGCAAAGGGCAAATCGGTGGACACCGGCGACGTCGTGAAGCTCGTCCGCGACGAGCTCGGCTTGGACATGGTGCAATTCGACAAAGACCGCAAATCCAACGAGACGATGTCGTTTTTGTCCTGGGATCGGGATCAGGGCGCCTCTGTCGGGGTCAGCGGCACGCCGTCGGTCTATGTGTGCGGCCAGCCGATCGACTGGCGGACCTTGGAGCAGGTTCTGGACGGTCTTTTGGGGCTGGCGCCCGACGAGGGATGAGCTCTTTTCAGGGGAACCGCCCCTGCACCCCCGCTCCCATGGTGATGTCGAAGCGAAACTCCGAAAAAAACGAGACATTCGGTGCCACCTGGGCGTAAGCACCCAGCCAGGGCAAAAAGTCGAACTGAGCGCCGATAGGTACGTGGAACACCAGGTCCTTGCCGAGGGCGTCGCTTTTTCTATCCGAAAAGTCGAACAAAGGAGCGAGGCCGATGGACATTTTGAACAGCCCGTCGCTTGGGGTATAGACGCGCAGTCCGGCCCCGAGCTGACGCGTCAGGGGTGCGTTGCGGCCGCCGGATCTTTCGAGCCCCAGGCGGAAAATGGCAAAGAGCTCGAGCCCGGGGCGCACCCCATAGCCCGCCAAAAAATCCAGGTGCACCCCGGAGCGCCCCGTGCAAAAAGGCTCTCCCTCCTCATCGCCTTCTCCCTCCTTCACAGCGCACATCTTCTCAGGGTCGTCCTTGTCGTAGGGTGCGACCATGTACCAGCCCGTCCCCAACAAGAGATTGACGAACCCCTGATTGGCGTGATCTCGCGTCCTGTCCGGCGGCTCGTCCGCGTCTTTGTGAGCCGAAACTTCGGCTTTTGAAACAGCCTCTGGGTCTTCGGCTCCTCGCGGTTCCTGCGCAGAGGCCGTCGCGGCGATCGCCGGAATAAGCAACATGAGTAAAACGCAGGTCTTCACCGCTCGCAGGAGCATGGCGTCCTCCACAATAGCGAAACGCAGCGTGTGACACGGACTCCGTTTTTGTTAGAATCCGCCTAGCGTTTCGGTTCGAACAACTATAGGACGAAGCTCGGATGAATGTAAACAGGCGCAACTTTTTGCAAAGCGTGCTCTCGTGCGGTGTCTTGGGATCGATGGGCGCAGCCCTACCCAGGCTCGCTCGTGGCTCGGAGACCAGCCGTCAGACAGTGCTCGCGCAGCTGGTCTACCCGGGCGGTGACTGGCAACCGCGCCCCAACGCCTTGCGCAGGCTGGCCTGGGAGCTGCACAAGCGCACCGCGGTCGACGCCGCCCTCGAGCCCGCCGAGATCAAACCGGCGCTGCGCTTGGTGGCCGATCATCCCTTCTTGTACATGTCCGGAGATCGCCCCTTTTCGGAGCCGGACGAAGAAGCCGTCTCGACGCTCTCGCGCTTTTTCAAAGTCGGTGGATTTCTTCTGGTGGACCCGGCGGTGACTCCAGGAGGCGATCTCGCGGGGTTTGAAAAATCGGTGGACGATTTCCTGGATCGAGCGCTGCCCGACTCCCAGGTGCGAGAGATCCGCTCCGGCCACGTCCTGACACGCTCGTTTTATAATATCAACCGCGTCGCAGGCCGGATCGAAGGGCCCGAGGTCCTTCACGGTTACCAACTGGGAGACCGCCTCGCTTCGGTCCGAACCCACCACGACCTGGGTGGAGCCTGGGCTCGCGACAATCTCGGCAACTGGGAGCACGATGTCTTGCCGGGGGGAGAACGCCAAAGGGAGTCGGCGTTCCGGCTGGGAATCAACATCGCGTTGTACGCCCTTTGCCTCGACTACAAAAACGAATCGCCCCATAGGCGATTCGGTAAACAGATCATCGAGGGCCACTAAAATGCCTCCTGGCAACGCTCCGACCGTGCCGGAGGTCGATTGGCAGCTCACAGCGGTGGGCGGCTTGGATCTCGCAGCGATTATTATCTTGACGGTCGGCGCCGTCGGCGCGGCCATCTGGACGTGGCGCTCTTTGGATCCGGCCAAAAGCATGCGGCTGCGCGTGCTCATCACCGCCTTGCGCTCCTGCGTCCTCTGCGCCGCCCTCGGGTTGCTGCTTCAACCCACGCTCAGGATCCGCCACATGAGACACACCCCCGCGCGCATCGCCGCCTTGGTGGATGTCTCGGGCTCCATGCAGCTGGGCAGCCCCTCCCGACTCGCCGGCATCGAAAAGCTCATCGAGCGCGGCCATGGAGAGCTCGCCGATTTTGCATCTCGCAACGAGATTATTTGGTACCGGTTCGCCTCTGGGCTCGAACGCGTCGAGAGCCTCGAAAGAGCCCTCGAACCTGGGAAAGACACCGCCCGGACCGATATCCTGGGGGCGCTCATTGAGCTCGGCCGCGACAACGAATCAGGCTCCCTCGACGCGGTGGTTGTGTTGAGCGACGGCGCGGACACCTCCTTGGACAAGGCAAACGAAGAGGCGTTCGACGTGGGCGCCGCTCAAAGGCTCGGCGCGCCCGTCAACACCGTGGCCGTCACCCATGCCCGCGAGCTCAAGGATCTGGCCATCGAGAGCGTCAGCTACGACAATTTCGCCTTCTCCCGTTCGGAGACCCCGCTCGTGGTCACCCTGCGCAGCACCGGTCTGCCCGATCGAGAGGTGGAGGCGTTCTTGTGGCAAGAGGGATCGATAGTGCGCCAAGAGAAGCTCCGGCTCGTCGGAGGCCGTGGTCGTCTCTCCTTTACAATCTTTCCGTCCTCGCTCGGCCGTCACGTGATGACGGTCACCGTCCCGCCCCCCCCCGAGGACCAGGTCCCCGAAAACAACACCGCCCACGTGAGCTTCGAGGTCATCCGAGACAAATTTCGAGTGCTCCACCTAGCGGGCAAGCCCTCCTGGGATCAGCGTTTTTTGCGCCAGACCCTGAGCAGCTGGCCGCGCATCGACCTCGTCTCGTTTTACGTGCTGCGCACCCCTTACCAGTCAAGCATTCAAGGCTCGGCGGGGATGTCGCTCATCCCCTTCCCCACCGAAGATCTCTTCGAAGGCCACCTCGAAGAGTTCGATGTGGTGATCTTCCAGGACTTCGATCCCACCACCGTCAATGTCGACCAGTACCTGGATCGTATCGCGAAGTTTGTAAAAGAAGGCGGGGCTCTTGTCCTCATGGGAGGCCAAAGCTCCTTCGATAGGCGCTCTTTTCCGAGCGCGGAGCTCGCCGCTCTGTTTCCGGTGGAGCTGCTCTCCGAAGAGGAGTCCGGCCCCAAATTGGTGGACGGCACGCCCTTTCGGCCGAACCTGACCGACTCCGGAAAAAGACACCCGCTCACGCGCATCGAGGACGATCCGGAAAAAAACGCTCAGACGTGGCGCTCGCTGGCCCGCCTCGACGGCTGGACCCGCGTGATCCGCTTGACCCCCGGGGCCGTGAGCCTCGCGGAGCACCCCTTTGACCGCGCCGATGACGGCCCGGCACCCATCATCGCGGTGAGCAACGCCGGGGCGGGCCGCTCGCTGGCCATCGCGACCGATTCCACGTGGCGCTGGGCCTTCACCGGCCCAATGAACGGGGGCCCGCCCGAGGCCCACTTGCGCTTTTGGAAGCAGGCGATGTCCTGGCTCACCCGAGATCCCGAGCTGGACCGACTTCGGCTGCAGGTGCGCCCGAGCCCCGTTGTGAACAAAGACACCGCCACAATCGACGTCGAGCTGCTCGACGACAGCTACGGGCCGATCGCCGGAGCCCCCATTTCCAGCCGCATCAGCTGGATTGACAAAGACGGCACAGAGCAAACCGAGCTCTTCGAGGGTCGCCTCGACGACCAAGGAAAGTACAGGCGCACGTGGCGCCCCAAGCACGAAGGCCCCCACAACATCTCAGTGGATGCCCAAAACGGCCGGATGTCCAAAACCAAGCGCTTCCTCGTTTTGAGCCGCGACCGGGAGGCTGGCTACCTCACCCCGGTGGAGAGCACTCTGAGACGGATCGCTGACGCCACGGGCGGCTTATATCAGCTCAATGCGCTGTCCTGGAAGAAGCTCGAGCGGCGCGGCGGCGAGACCGGCGAGATCCTGTCACGGCGTGACATCCACCTGTGGAACAATCCCTTGGCCTTCCTCTTCGTATTCGGCCTGCTCGCCGCCGACTGGCTCCTTCGCCGCCGGATCGGCGTCCTTTGATTTTTTGTTTTTCACCCGAAACGGAAAGAGAGCATGAGGCTCGTCGCGGCGCCGTTGAGCTCCCACACGAAGTGCCGATCGCGGACCTGGCGGAACCCGACGAGATGCACCGTCAGATCCACGTGCTCTCCCAAAAGAAATGCAAACCCCGCGAGCACCCGTGAGGAGAAAAACGGCTCGAGGGTCCAGGCAATGCCCAGATCCCACTCGATCGAAAAGAAAACGGGGCTGCCCGCTACCCGGACGTTGAACTTTTGAATGAGCTCCACCTCGAGATGCCGAAGCAGCAAATTTTCGTTGCGGGCCGTTGAAATCCCGGGCCATTCTTTGACCGGGCTGCCGGCCAGGGCCGCGCCCACCCCGACATCGTACCAAACCAGCCCCTGCGAGAGCCTGACCCCGAAAACACCACCGCCGGAAAACAGCGGCATCGGCCCGGAGGTTCTCCCTCCCCAGCTCCCGAGCATCAGCTCTGCCCCACCTCGGGCGGCCAAAAAAAATCGCCCAGGCACGACGGGCTTTCCCAGGGTTTCGGCTTGGGAGTCCTCGTCCGCGGCCCAGCCCGAATCACCCTCCGCGGCCGTGTACGGCGATGGCTCCGGCGCCACGGGGGCTTGTTGATTTTCGTTCTGGGAGACCTCGTTTGCAGCCCAGCCCGGGTCACCCTCCGTGGGGTGTTGCTGCGCTCGCGCCCCGGGCGCGATCAGCATCGAGGCACAAAAAAATGCTGCGGCGAAGGAGCTTAAAAGAGTGGATGAGTTTCTATCGAGCATCGGCACGAGTTTAGCTCCGCTCAGGGCTTCGCGCCAAGTAACTTGGACCCCAATTCGCAGACAACAAAAAAAACTTGAAACATTTCTATCCGATCGGAGCATGAAATATTTCGAAAGACGAGAGACGAGTGTTATCGACCTATGTTTTTTCGAATCCCCCTGATGAGCCTCGCCATGGAGCTCCGCGCCCCCCAAAAGCCAAGTAGTTTTTGCGAAACCCGATGTAAGCGGTATTTTTATGTCCTGTGCTTTTTTGTCACCCGGAGCACAGGAAACCTGGGAGAACACGATGAATAAAGGCTGTGCGGTTGAACTGAGAACCTGTTCGAGACAGTGGACGACTTTTTTTCTCACGTGGTTCATGCTCAGCTTGGCCGGCTGCACCGTCGATTTTTCGAAATCTGACAACGTCAGCATCGTGAAGCAGCCAGGTGACAAAACCGACACGGACAAGGGCACCGCTACCGGCACCTCGGATTCTGATTCCGACAAAGACCCAAACGCCGACCTGTGTCCGGATGATCCCGCCAAGACAGAACCGGGGCAGTGTGGCTGCGGCGTCGAAGACAAGGACGGCGATGGCGACGGGGTGGCCGACTGCATCGACGAATGCCCCTTGGACTCGAATAAGACAAAGCCGGGCATCTGCGGATGCAGCTTACGCGACGAAGACCAAGACGGCGACGGGGTTTTGGACTGCCTGGACGCCTGCCCGTCTGATCCTGAAAAAACCGAGCCGGGAAGCTGTGGGTGTGGAACTCCCGAAATAGATGACGACCACGATGGAATCCCCGACTGTTTGGACTTGTGCCCGGATGATGAATCCAAGACAGAACCGGGACAGTGCGGTTGCGGTGCCCCAGACCAGGACAGCGATGGCGACGGGACCGCCGACTGCATCGACGAATGCGTGGATAGCCCGATTAAAACCAAGCCCGGACAGTGCGGCTGTGACACGCCGGATACCGACAGCGACGGCGACGGGACCGCCGACTGCATCGACGGATGCCCCAAAGATCCGGGCAAGATAGAATCGGGGATCTGTGGATGCGGCACATCAGACGGCGACACCGATCTCGACGGGACCCCAGACTGCTTGGAGGACTGCCCACGCGACCCCAACAAGCTCGAAGCCGGCATCTGCGGCTGTGGCACAGCGGACATCGACAGCGACGGCGATGGGACCGCCGACTGCATCGACGGATGCCCCTCGGATTCCGCCAAATTCGCTCCCTTGATCTGTGGGTGTGGGGTGAGCGATGTCGACAGCGACGGCGATGGGACCGCCGACTGTGTCGACGGATGCCGGGACGATCCGGGCAAGGTGCTCCCGGGCCAGTGCGGCTGCGGCGCGCTCGAAACCGACTCAGATGGCGACACCGTCGCCGATTGTGTGGACCTTTGCCCGTCAGATCCCAATAAGTCCGCAGCGGGGCAGTGCGGCTGCGGCAATTTGGACACCGACAGCGACGGCGATGGGACCGCCGACTGTGTCGACAGCTGCCCCAATGATCCGGAAAAAATAGAGCTGGGGATTTGCGGGTGTGGAACGTCCGACGTCAACACCGATGGCGATGCTCTTGTAGACTGCAAAGAGGAATGCCCGCTCGATCCGGGCAAAACCGAGCCGGGGATCTGCGGCTGCGGGACAGCCGACACCGACTCCGATGGCGACGGGACGGCCGACTGCAACGACAACTGCCCCTCGGACCCAAGCAAGCTCGAGCCGGGGATCTGCGGCTGCGGGACGGCCGACACCGACTCCGATGGCGACGGCACCGCCGACTGCAACGACCAGTGCTCCTCGGACCCAAACAAAACAAACCCGGGGCAGTGCGGCTGCGGCGTGCCCGACACCGACTCCGATGGGGACGGCACCGCCAACTGCAACGACAACTGCCCCACGG
>JAABTR010000328.1 GCA_011389755.1 Deltaproteobacteria bacterium
CATCTCCAAAACGTCCTTGCGGAACGAGGCTCGCAGCGGCGTGCCCTCTCGAGCGTTTAAGACCACGGCTTGGGCGGTGCCTGCGAAGCTGGTTCGGTACATCAAAAAAAGGCTGCGCACCTCTTCCCGAGTCAAGCTCTTTACCGGGGCGCTCTTGTTGACGACGATGAGGATATCTTCGGCGCTCTGCGCTTTGGCCGAGAGGCCCACGAGCAAAGCCGACACAAACAACGCAGAGGCTGCCACTTTTTGAATGGCGTGTTTCATCAAACTATTTTACCGTCCTTCAACAAAAAGCAGACGTCGCGCGTGATCGCGTTGTTCAAAACGAAACCGCCGCCTGGGCAGAAAACATGGAAAAATCGTAGTCGCCGCCTCCGTGGAATGAATCGATGAGGTGATACTCCCCCTTGAGCGTGACGAAAGCCGACGGCTTGAAGTTGATCCCTCCGAGGTAGTGCATCCCTCCGAACGACGGCAACGAGTCATCGAGATTCACGTACTCCACCTCGGCATAAGGCATGACCTTCATCGTTCCGAACCGCGTCTCTACCGGGATGTTGACGCCCACGAGACCGTAGACGCCCGTGGCCACGTAGTCCGGCTGATCCCCGGGGCCTCTCGTCGGGGACCTCGGGGGATGAATCCGGTGCAGGGTCAGCTTTCTGATGTATTCCGCTTGGAAATGCAGCCACTTGATGTCCACCAGCAGATCCAAAGACCCGATCCACTCATCAAAGGACGCTGTTTGTTCCACGTCCACGCGAAACGGCTCAAAGGAGACGAGCTGCTTTTTCACGTCGGTGTACGTGCCAAAGTAGCCGTAACCGCCGAGCGCCACATGAACATCTCTCGTTTGATAGATCGCTTTGAGCTTCGTGCCCACCGCCTTGTTGTCGTCCAGATCGAACACCGCGTCCATAGGCCCTCGGCCGTTTGACAGCGTGACCGCGTATTCCACAGAAAACTGGGACGGCCCCAAGAAGAGGCGGCCGAACACCTGGAGCCCGGTCTGCGAAAGCGGCATGATCCGCCGGTCGATCAGGTAGGGCCGGTGGACCGTGATCACCACCGGGCTGCCGTGGTTCTCGTTCCAGATCCCAAAGGGCGTCAAGAATCTCCCCAGCCGCACCCCGAAGGCCTCGATCGGCTGCCAGTCGAGCTGGACTCTCTCGATGACGATCCCTCCGAGCGTCTGTTCGTAGAGGCTCGTGCCCGTGGTGACGCGCGTATCGGTGCGTTTGTAGTCGATGAGGTCGCTCTCGTAACCATGCGGCGCGAAGGTAAACTGTATCTCCGCGAGCGCGAACAGCTGGGGCGTCAGCCAGCGGCTGAAGTAGACAGCCAGCTGCTCCGTGGTGAAGGTGGACGAATCGTTTATCAGCCCGGACATGGAGGAGTCTTTGTCCAAGAAAAACTTGTGAAACGACAAATCGAAGAACCCCGAGACAGTGGCCCCCGATGGTTCTTCCTGCGAGCTCTCCAGCGCCTGGTAAAGCTGATCTTCGATGGCTTCGGTGCGCTCGTTCATCTCACGACGCAAACCGGACACCTCTTTTTTGAGCGCCTCGATATCCTCCTGCCCCGCGCAGGCCGCAGGGCACGGTTCTTGCGCGCCGGGGCTTGTCGCAAGCGCCCTTAGGCCGTCGTCCTCGTCTGTATCGATCGACTCGCCTGTGTCCGGATCCGGCGTCTGCCACGCCGAGGTCGACACCGGCGCCGCCGCGAGCGCAAGCGGTGTCAAAAACGACACCAGCACCAACCTTCTCGCTCTGATCCCCAACGCGCTAAGGTCAATCATTCCTGGCACAACCCTCCCATCTCGATCACGTCCGCCTCGGTCGCACAGAAGCTCGGCTCGCTCTCGATGATGAACACGCAGCAGCGATACCCATCCGGGCAGTCGTCGGGTAAGGTTTGGCAGTCGGGGACGCTGCAATAGCCCTTGAGCTTGCGAGGATCCTGCACGCAGTAGCTCGCCTCGAGCCCTTCGCACTCCCCTGCCTTGGGCGTGCACTGCCGGCCCAGCCCCTCGGGGAGATCGGTGTCGGTGCCTTCTGCTTGTGAGCTCGTGGTGTCTCCTTCGTCGATGGGAACGCACGTGTTGTCTGTATACTGCCAACCCGCGCGGCAGCGCTCGTCATCTGACGGCGCGCACCCGGCCGCTCCCACGAAGCCGAGAATCAAAAGCCCGGCCCAGCACGTCGTCGCCCGTGACCGCGCGGTTCGAAATCGATCAAAAGGCACTTTGTCCTCCCGCGAGATAAAAAAACGGCGCCATCCCGCTCGACATTTCTACTTAGAGCGGCAGCGGGCCCGAATAATTTAGGGGCAACTTTAAGCGCGAAAGGCACTGCCCATCCTCTAGCACTCCATGTTAGAGTAGGCGCTTCAAACAGGAGCTAAAGCGATGCGCACTTTACAACACTGGTCGATATACTTGTTCCTCGCCGCGCTCGCCGCCGGTGGGGCTTGCACCGACGCCGGGGACGCCAGAGACGCCGGCGCAGACACGACGACCGGCACGAACGCCGAGACCGACTCCGAAACAGGGGCAAGCAGCGACCTCGACGCGAGCACGAGCTCTGTCTCGGACACGGGCTCTGTCTCGGACACCGGCTCCGAGACACGCGAAGACGCGTTCACAGCGCAGATAAAAATCGAGACGACGCTGGGTGACATCACTGTCGGCCTAAGCGGAAACGAGGCTCCTGTAACCGTCGAGAACTTCTTGACCTACGTCGACGAGGGGTTCTTCACCGACATGATCTTCCACAGAGTCATCCCCGACTTCATGATCCAAGGCGGCGGGTTCGACGCGGCGATGAGCGAAAAGGAAGGCCATCCTCCCATCCCCCTCGAAATCGCCGACGAGATCAAGCACGAGCCCGGGGTCATCTCGATGGCCCGCACCTTCATCAAAGACAGCGCCACCAGCCAGTTCTTCATCTGCGTCGAGACGCTCCCCTCCCTTGACGGAGAGTACGCGGCCTTTGGACGCGTGATCGATGGATACGAGGTCGTCCAGGCGATCTCCTCGGTCGAGACCCACACTGTGGGAGCCTACGAGGACGTCCCCGTGGAGCCCGTGGTCATCACGTCTGTCTCCCGGCTTTAATCCGCGTCCCCTGCCCCGGATCCCGGCTCCAATCTCTTTGCCCCTTTGACCTTTTGCGTCTTGATTCGCAGGATGTGGACGGTCACCCCGCCTCCGACCGCGAGCAGGAGGAGCCGGACCCACCACAGCCGAGGTGGCGCAGCGGCGAGCGCCGAGACCGCGAGGGTGCCCCAGAGCAGGACGAGCGTCGTGAGCTTCGAGGCGAGCGGCAATCCCTCGCCGTCGCGATAGCGCCTCAGGTAATCGCCAAACACCCGGTTGCCGAGGAGCCAGCGATGCAGGCGAGCGGAGCTTCGCACGAAGCATGCCGCGGCGAGCAACAAAAAAGGCGTGGTCGGCAGCAGCGGAAGAACCACGCCGACGACGCCGAGCCCTACGAACAGGGCCCCCGCCGATATGAGCAGGACACGGCGCGCACGCACCCCGATGGGCTCGCGCCGGCTCGCGTCCCGTTTCAGCGACACCGGGCAGCGCTCGAACGCCATCTGTTTGCGCTGCCTCACTTTCTACATTCGCCCCACAGCCCGGCGTCGGCAGCGATCGCGCTTTGCTGCGCCCGCTCGAACTCGTCCTCGAAGGTGTCGTTGGGCCGCACCGTCATCACGACGGCGAAGCCCCCCTCGAGCTGCGCTCGCTGAAAGAACCCCTCTCGAGTGGTGATGTACGCGAGCGTTCGGCCGTAGTGATCCTGGCATTCGTCATCGAAGGACATCCAGAATCTGTCGGAGGTCAACTTCGACCTCGTATACTCGGTCGAACGCTCGGCAAAACACTCAGCTTTAGCTCCATCGTGTGACACTTCCGGCGTATCGACGCCGAGCAGGCGCACCTTTTCGCGCGGACCAGATTCCATATCTGCCCAGAACGTGTCTCCGTCGATAACCTTGAGCACCCCCTGGACCAGCACCGGCTCTCGGCAGGGATTCGAGCTTTGAGGCAACCTGCCCGGTTCGCTGTAGAAGGGATCTTCACCCACGCTGTCCGAAGAAGAATCTGTATCCAAATCGGCGGTGCTCACGGCGCTGTCTGCCGCTTCATCGGTCCCGCCCGTTTCCACACATCCTGCCGTCAGCAGACACGCTTGCGCCGACAGCGCCGCGCACGCCAGCCTCGCTCCGATCTGCGCTTTTTTCATCAGGAAAGTCATCGTCATGGCTTACCTCTAAATTCTCTGTCGCACAACAGCCCGCAGGGTCCCCTCCTCAGGCAAGAGGTCCCCCACCCTTGCGGACCCGAACAAACGTTTTTACCTTTCGCCGCAAAGTCGATCCCAACGAAAGGACGCCGAGATGGTCGAAACGCAATACGTTCGCTGGTTGGAAAAGCTCACCAATGACGACGTGGCGATCGTCGGAGGCAAGAATGCTTCTTTGGGTGAGATGATCACTAACTTGCGTGAGGAGGGCGTCCGAGTTCCCGGCGGGTTTGCGACCACTGCCGAAGCTTATCGGGCCTTCATCGCCCACAATGACCTCCAGTGGGAGATTCGAGGGCTCTTGGGGCAGCTCGAAAAAGATGAGAAATCTCTCTCGGAGGTGGGTCGCGCCATCCGCCGCGCGATACGGAGCGGAAAGTTCACCGAAAAGATATCTAAACAGATCCGCGATTCCTACGCGGATCTGTCCAGGCGCTACGAAACGCAGGACGTGGCGGTCGCGGTGCGCAGCAGCGCCACCGCCGAAGATCTGCCCGAAGCGAGCTTTGCCGGCCAGCAGGAGACCTATCTCAACGTGCGCGGCGCGGACGACCTGCTCGAAGCCTGCCGGGACTGCTACGCGTCGCTTTTTACCGACCGAGCCATCTCTTACCGCCGGGAAAACAAGTTCGACCACATGGAGGTGGCCCTGTCCGTGGCGGTTCAAAAGATGGTCCGCGCCGACCGCGCCGGCGCCGGCGTCATGTT
>JAABTR010000329.1 GCA_011389755.1 Deltaproteobacteria bacterium
TCACTGGACACCGACACAGGCTTTCCCGGGGTGGTGGTCATAAGCGCCGCCTGGGGGCTCGGCGAGACCGTGGTCCAAGGCAGCGTGACGCCGGACGAATACCGGGTGTTTAAGACCGCTTTGGACAACGAGCGCTACCGCCCCATCATCCAAAAGACTCTGGGCGCGAAAGAAAAGAAGATCGTCTACTCTAAAGGCGGCAAGAGCACCACCAAGACCGTGGAGGCCTCCCATAAGGAGAAGAAGAGCTTCGTTTTAAGTGACGATGAGATCCTGGAGCTCGCCCGCTGGGCCCGAGCCATCGAGCAGCATTACGACAAACCGATGGACATGGAGTGGGCCAAGGACGGCGACTCCCAAAAGCTCTACTGCGTCCAGGCCCGGCCCGAGACAGTGCAGTCGCAAAAGAAGGCCCAGACCCTGGAGACTTATTCACTCAAGGAAAAGGGCGACATCATCCTTACGGGGGTCGCCATCGGCCAGTCCGTGGCCACAGGCAAGGCAAAGCTGCTGGACAGCCCGGACCGAACGGACCAGTTCGAAGACGGCGACATCCTGGTGACGGGCCGCACCGACCCGGACTGGGGGCCCATCATGAAGCGCGCCTCGGCTATCGTCACCGACCACGGCGGGCGAACGAGCCACGCGGCGATCGTCAGCCGGGAGCTGGGCATACCGGCCGTCGTGGGCACCGACGACGCAACACAGCGACTCCGCGACGGACAGGAGGTGACGGTCTCGTGCGTCGAGGGAGACAGCGGCCGGGTCTACGAAGGCGCGCTTGAGTTCGAACGGGAGGACATCGACCTAGATGCCCTGCCCGACTCTCCGGTGCGGCTGATGATAAACATCGCGAGCCCGGCCGGATCCATGCGGTGGTGGAGGTTGCCCGTGGACGGCATCGGGCTTGCGCGCATGGAGTTCATCATCAACGACCTGATCAAGGTGCACCCCATGGCCCTCCTGCGCTACGACGAGCTCAAGGACAAAGACGTCAAAAATCAGATCGACGAGCTGACACGGGGTTACGAGGACCGCTCCGCCTACTTCGTCGAGCACCTGGCCCGCGGAATCGCCTCGATCGCCGCGCCCCAGTACCCGGCGCCCGCGGTGGTACGCATGAGCGACTTCAAGACCAACGAGTATGCTGACCTCGTAGGCGGCAAGGGGTTCGAACCGCACGAAGAAAACCCGATGATCGGCTTTCGCGGCGCGTCGCGCTACTACAGCGATCGCTACCGGGACGGGTTTGCGCTGGAGTGCAAAGCGATCAAGATGGCCCGCGAAGAGATAGGCCTCGACAACATCGTGATAATGTTGCCGTTTGTTCGGACCCTCGAAGAGGCGGACAAGGTGCTCAAAGTCATGGAAGATAACGGCCTGGGGCGGGGGCAGAACGATCTCCTCGTCTATATGATGTGCGAGGTGCCCTCGAACGTGTTTTTGGCTGAGGAGTTTGCCGAGCGATTTGATGGGTTTTCCATCGGCAGCAACGATCTCACCCAGCTCATACTCGGCGTGGGACGGGACTCCGAGGAGCTGTCCGGGCTTTTCGACGAACGCAACGAGGCGGTCAAGTCGGCGATTCGCACCGTGATCGAGCGGGCTCACAAAAAAGATTGCAAGGTCAGCATCTGCGGACAGGCCCCAAGCGACTACCCCGACTTCGCTCGCTTCCTCGCAAGCAGCGGTATCGACACCATATCCTTAAACCCCGACAGCGTTGTCAACGTGATCCGAACCCTCAGCAAGACAGTCTAAATCCCCTTCGCCGACCAAGACTTGAGTTTCCGAGCGATTATGGAGACAATCCAGAGCGCGTCCAGGACCTTTAAACCGAAGCGAGAGGCGATGCCCAGACAGCTCCAAAACCCCAAGCCCTTCATTATAGTCAAAAAGATCCACTGCGAGAACACCAACTTGTTCTTCGGTCAGGCCGTCAGCAAGGGCGAAATTTTGTGGAGCAGGGGGCGGTCGGTCATCCTCACCGAGTCGCTCGGCGCCATGGGGGTGCACACGAAGGCGTACCCCAACGACACCGATGTGGTCGGCGTCAGCGCCATGGCCGAAGAGAGCGCCACCGGATCGTTTTACGTCGGCCCCATGTTCAGCCGCTCGCTCAGCAAGGAGCGCCTCCAAGAGCTCCAGGCCGAATTCATCGGCAACATCATTGAAGAGCAGCGAAAAGAAGGGTGGATCTATCTCTGTGAAGGACGGATCTGGCCGCCGCCGACCGAGGTCAAAATCAAGCTCGGCGTGTCAAGCTGGTGCGCGCCCGAGATCTGACCGGTTTTTTTCTCAGCTCCGCTGAGGATGCTCTTCTTTGTGCCCCACACCTTGCCGCCCGATTCCGATAATTTTTCCAACAAAATGTATATTTCTTTGATTCACGCCGTTTTTCACCACAGCAAAAACAAACAGTACCACTGAAACGAAAGCGGTATAAATGCTAAGAAAACAGCGGTTTGATGAATTTTTTAAAAAAACGTCTTGACGTGGTCTGTATGAAATTTTATTATTGTTATTGGAAGAAAATACAAGGGAGTCACCATGAATATTCAAAAACTGTTTCTCGTGAATTTGGCGTTCTCGGCAATTTTTTTGCTCTGTTTCGCCGGTTGTACCCCGGTCCCGGGCGACCAGGCGGATGATCTTGACTCCTACCTGGATTTTGAAGGGACCGATGAAGACGGTGGTTTTGTTTCAGACGGAGACACCGCTGACGACGCAGCGGTCTCTGGAGGCGGCAACACGGGCGGCGGCGCGAACACAGGCGGCGGCAACACGGGCGGTGGCGCGAACACAGGCGGCGGCAACACGGGTGGTGGCTCAAACTCTGGTGGCGACACAGACGTTAGCGGAGACGATAACGATCCGGATACTGTTTTAGGAGCCGGCACGGGCAACGCCGGAGATCCCCTCGAGCCCGGTGTCGGTCCGGAAACCGCAGAGGAATGCGGTTCGGGCACGCCGTCAGGCTCTTCGGGCTCTGGCAAAGTGATCAAAGTATCGACCGATTGTTTCTGGGGTGAGAAAAAAGATATCCCGGCAGCAGCGATGGAGCAGATTCTCGAAGTCGTCGACAATGTCAAACAGATTCATCTTCGACTGACGTTCGATCCCCGTTTTGTGGACAACAGCTATGGGGAAACCGCCATCGGCTGGGGTGACGACGGGGCGGCGCCGGACGACAAGAAGAAGAAAAAATCCGGCCACACTTTCAAGCAGCTCGTGGGCAGCGATCATGCTGAGTTTATCCTTAAAAACAAAGCCGGTAAGGTCGTGATGCAATTCAAGCTCGACTACATCTCTGAAAACAATGGATTCTCCTCTGGATACGGCACCAACGGCGTCTCCGACAAAGACGGCGAGATGATCATCGGCCAAGAGAGCTGGATTTTGGGGGCGAGCACCTCATTGCACCGCAACCTAAACGGCTGCGGGTATTCCCAGTACACGGAAAACTCTCCTGCGACGGATGAGTTCTACACGCCGAACCCCAAAGCCCCCGAGTGGGACTTCCGCGTCGTGTACGAGGTGTGGGTCAAGGCGGCACCTTTCATGCCGGCCGGCTTCGGCGGCGCATTCATCGAGTACGTCCACGCCTCACCGAGCAAGACGGACAACCACACGATCGAGGTGACCAGGGGCAAGTGTCCGGAGTACAACGACGACGGCCTCAAGTACTGGGGTGACGACGACGATGACGGTACCGGAAGCGGCGACGACGGCGGTAGCGGCGACGACGACGGTGGCGACAACGACGACGGTAGCGGCGACGACGGTAGCGGCGACAACGACGGTAGCGGCGACAACGGTAGCGGCGACAACGGTAGCGGCGACAACGACGGTAGCGGCGACAACGGCATTGCCGACGATGACGGCGGTGCAAGCGGCGATAACGGCATTGCCGACGATGACGACGATTGCCCCGATTGCACCATCTCAGACTCCGACGGCGACGACATCCCCCCCGTCTGAGTCGAGACGACGCTTTGCCCCAGACGTAGACCTCCCTCCCCAACCCCACCCCACCCAAACCGAGCTGTCCAAAATACGCTCTCAACCACGCAAGTCACGAAAAAAGCCCCCGGGCTAAAGAACCTCTTTTTTCTTTAATTCCATATTCTCAAGGTGAGACCAAGCCGATCAGAGGCTCCCCCAAAAAATACGCTGTGGCACCACCTGTGGAAGCTGCTAACTTTTTTTAGTTCCGCAAAAACTCGATACCGAGGTGCGGTTTGCAGCAAACGAGGCGTTGACATGGGGTCGTTTTCCAATTTTTGGGAAAAAAAACAACAGAAAAACGATAGACAAGCTGCCTTTTCCAAAAGTTGTCTGCCCCACTCGATGGCCGCGTCTCTCCTGATCGCCGCGGCCATCGCATCGGCGGCACCGATCGCCCGGGCCGCCGACCCTGTCATCGTCACCGACGATTTGAAGGCGCTCGTACTGGGCGACAAGCTAGACATTTTGGAAGATCCTTCGAAGAACCTGACTATCGAAGACGTCTCATCCGGCCCACAGGCCAATGATTTTGAGCACAGCCAGAGCGAAAAACCCAATTTTGGGTTCACGGATTCTGCCTATTGGGTGCGCTTTGAGCTCCAAAACCCATCCCCTGAGCCGCGCCAAGTGCTTCTCGAGCTCGACAACGCCATCTTGGATGAGATAACTTTTTTTCAGCCAACCTCATCCGGTTCGTTCAAATCATTGACCCTCGGCGATCATCACCTTTTTGAAAACCGCGACATCCCCAATCGCAACCCCGTCTTCGAGTTCAAGCTTCCATCAAACAGCTCCAATGTTTACTACGCGAGGCTCAAGACCGCCGGCTCGATGCAGATCCCTCTATTGCTGCACGATCCGCTGACTTTCTTTGAAAACGATCACGACTCACAGTTGGCCTTCGGTCTCTACTTCGGCATCGTCTTTGTCATGGGACTCTACAATCTCTTCCTCTTCTTTGCCGTACGTGACAAAACTTACCTCTACTATGTGTTATTCATAGCGGGCGTCTCGCTGTTCAACATGACCATCAATGGGTTGACTTATGAGTATCTCTTGCACAGCGTCCCATTTGAAATCCTCGTCAAAAATGCGCTTTTATTCTTTGTTGCCATAATTGGAGCAGGAGGCTGCCTGTTCACCATCTCGTTTTTGCGCACGAAACAGACGG
>JAABTR010000330.1 GCA_011389755.1 Deltaproteobacteria bacterium
CCCCGTAAACAAAGCGATGGTAGACGTGAAAAAAATCACCGAACATGGGCCGGAGGCTAAGCGCAAGAAGGTGTCCCTGCGCACGGTCGAGCGGTTGAGCACCTACCGCAAGGTCCTCGAGGAGCTGCACCAAGAGCAGGTCGAGTACGTTTACTCCCACCAGTTCGCCCACTCCGTCGGTGTCACCCCGGCGCAGCTGCGCAAAGATCTCTCGATCTTCGGGTCCTTCGGAAACGTGGCCAAGGGGTACAATGTCGAACAGCTCATCTCCACGATCAGCGGGCTCTTGGGCACGAAGCAGATTCAGCACGTGGCCCTCATTGGGCTTGGCAATCTGGGACGCACGCTGCTGACGTATCGCGGGTTCGAAGAGCGGGGCTTCTCCATATCGGTCGTGTTCGACATCGATCCTGAGAAAGCCGGGCGCGTTTACGCCGGTCGGCGCTGTTACCACACGGACGAGCTCGAGGAATGGCTGCCTCGTTACGACGTCTCCATCGCCATGCTCGCCAGCAGGCGGACCGGCTTGCAGGAGCTCGTCGAGAGGCTGGCGGGGTGCGGGGTCCGTTCGATCTTGAATTTCGTTCCCAAAGGCGTGGTATCGCCTCCGGGGGTCTTCGTAGAAGATGTCGACATCGCGGCTCGGCTCGAGAAGCTCTCGTTCCTCAACAGGAACGAACATCCCGTGTACACGGGACAAAAGAGCCTCGAACAGCCGCAGGCCGATCCTTGCAAGCCGGATCCCTCGGACCAGTCGTCCCGTTGAAGTCTCGCGCATGAATAAGGAGGAGCTTGTGATGTCCACCCCGTCTCGGCTCGTGATTTCGGTAGTGTTGCTGGTCTCCTCTTTGACGTCGAGCGCCGGTGCCGACCCCCTGGATGAGGCCGCGGCCCGCGCGGAGAATCAGCCCCGCAGGCTCGTGGAGCTCGGCGATCTCTACGTCGAGTCGCACAGGCTCGAAGAAGCGCAAAGGGCCTACAGCGCAGCGCTGGCCGCGTCCGCGGACATGGCCGAGGCGGTGCTTGGGCTCGCTCGCGTCGAGATAGCCGCGGGGAAGTTCAAGCACGCAAAGAAGTCGTGCCGGGATTTGAAAAAAAAAGATGCCTCTGGTTTCGGAGCGATTTGTGAAGGGGCCTTGTGGATGTCCGTCGATCGCACCACCCGGGCGGTCGACGAGTTTCGCTTGGCGATAAAAAAGGGCGCGAAAGCTCAGGGAAAGCTCGGGCTGGCGGATGCGCTTCGAAAAAAGGGGGACTCCCAGGCCGCCTTGACGGCCTACGGCGAAGCAGCATCTGCCGGCGCCGGTTATCGAGCTTTGCTGGGCAAGGGGCTCGTGCTCGAGGCGCTCGGGAGAAACGATGAGGCTCTGGCGGAGTTTCAAAGCGCCTTGGGCGCTCAGCCGGCGTCGAGCGCAGCCCATTACCACGCGGCGAGGCTTTTGCCGCCAGGACCCGAGGCTGTCGCGCTGCTTGAGAAGGCGACAGCCATGCGACCCGGTTGGTCCCAAGGGCTCTTGGCGCTGGGAGGCGCCCTCATCGCAGCCGGCCAGGACGCCGAAGCCTTCGAGGTCTTAAAAAAGGCCGGCCAAGCCGGAGGCGCTCAGGGCGCAGCGAGCTTTGCCCAGGCCCAGGCGCTGCGCTCCTTGGGAAGGCTGGAAGAGGCCAAAACGGCCCTCAAAGAGACCCTGAAGGCTGTGCCGAACCACCCAGGGGCGCAGGTGATGCTGGCTCGGATACACATGGACAAGGATGAGAATGACGAGGCGCTCGTGGCGCTCGAGAGAGCCCGGGCCACGGTGCCTGGGGACGTCTCGGTCTACCTGGCAAGCGGCGAGATCCACCATCGAATCGGCCGTGACACCGCCGCGCGCTCCTTTTTGAAAGAGGCCCTGGCCCTGAGCCCGAAGCTCTCGCGCGCCAACGTGCTCCTCGGTGATATCGCCTGTTCGCGCCGGCTCTACGCCGAAGCCAAGCGGTCGTATCAGGCGGCGCTCGAGGGGGACATGCAGGAATTGACCCGCTCGCAGATCGAACAGAAGATCGCCGCGTGCAAATCAAAAAAGGACAAATAGAGACGGCGCGAAAGCGGATCCGGGTGGTCACGTGCCCATGACCACAGCGGACATTCTTCGCGAAATCGCCGCGGACAGGCAAAGCGGCGCGGCGGCGCTCGCGGCCCGCGGGCTCGACGCGTTCGACGCGCTCTCCCGTCAGGGGGTGCCCGAACAGACCGGGCGCGACTGTGAGGAGCTCGCTCGCAGGCTCGACGATGTGCGGCCGTCCATGGGAGCCATCGGCGCCCAGGCGATCTTGGTGCTGGCCCAAGCCCGGGGCTTGGTCTCTCAAGGAACCGATTGGCCGACGGCGCTGCGCAGGGCCGTATTCAAACAGCGCGAGACCCTCGCTAGCGCGCAGGGCCGTATCGCGTCCATCGCCCTCGAGCACGTGGGGCGCGAACGCGTTATCGCAACCTGCTCTTGGAGCGCCACGGTCCTCAGGGCTCTCTTGTCGCTCTCACCCGGTCGCGTCGTGGTGGCCGATGGGGGTGGATTGGGCGACGGGCTCAGGGCCGCCAGGTGGCTCGCGTCGCGGGAGGTGAGCACCCAGCTGACCCCTGACAGCGCGATATGTGCGGTCATACAAGACAGCGACGCGGTCCTCATCGGGGCGGATCAGATCTTGACGGATGGGTCTGTGGTCAATCGGACAGGGTCGCTGGCCATGGCTCTGGCCGCCGGTTACGCCGGCAAGCCGGTCTACGTCCTCTGCCAAAGGATCAAGCTCTTTGGCCGCGGCGATTTCGATCCGCAGCGGTACGATCCTGGCTACGGGCCGCTCCCGCCCGAGCTCGAGGTCAGGTCTCCACTGCTCGAGGCGGTGCCGGCGGGCTTGGTCACGAGGGTGTTGACAGACAATGGAGCCCTTCGCAGCGAAGACGTCCGCCGGGCCGTCGCGGGCATGGCGCGCCTGCGCGAGGGGATGCTCGGGCGCGGGGCCTAGCGCGGAACCCTTTGCGGCTCCTTTTTAAAAATCGAGAACCTCTCGGACCTTGCGCATGAGGTCTTCGGCCGAAAAAGGCTTTTCGATGAAGGGGATGGCGGCTGTCAAGATTCCCTGTCGCGCGATGACCTCTGCGGGATAGCCGGACATGAACAGCACGCGCAGCTTGGGTCGAAGCTCTTTGAGCTGTTCATAGAGCTCACGGCCGTTCATCTGGGGCATTACCACGTCGGTCACGAGCAGGTCGACGTCGGCGATCCGGTCGCTCCACAGGCGCAGCGCCTCTATGCCGCTCGGCGCCGTAAGGACGGTGTATCCATAGCGTTCGAGGATCCTCTTGGCCAAGGAACGAACCATGTCCTCGTCTTCAACGAGCAAGACCACCTCATCGCCGCCGCAGGGAGCCTCAATCTCGTTTTTGTCGACCACCATCTCTTTTGTGGCCTCGACGCGGGGCAAGAAGATGTCGAACGTCGTGCCCTGATCCGGTGCCGAGTAGACGCCGATGGTGCCCCGGTTTTGTTTGACGATGCCGTAGACCGTGGCGAGGCCCAACCCGGTCCCGCGCCCATGGGGCTTGGTGGTGAAGAAGGGCTCGAAGATGCGCTCGAGGATGTGGGGCTCGATCCCGTGACCGGTGTCCCGGACGGACACAAGGACGTATTCCCCCGGTGAGATCTCCTCGTGATCGAGGCAGAACTCTTCGTCCAAGGTGACGTTGCGCGTCTCGATGATGAGCTTGCCGCCTCGAGGCATGGCGTCGCGGGCGTTAGCGGCCAAATTCGCCAGGATCTGCTCGATCTGACCGGGATCGATGCGGACCTTCCAGAGGTGCTCATCGGTCACGGCCAGAAGCTCGATATCCTCCCCGATGATGTGGCTAAGCAGCTTTCGGAGGCTCTCGGTGACGCCGCAGAGATCGATGTCTCGGGGTGCGATGACCTGTTTGCGGGAGAACGCCAGCAGCTGCCGGGTGAGAACGGCGGCGCGATCCGCGGCTTTTTTGATCTCGGCCACGTCGACCCGGTGGGGGGTCTCCTTGGGGATCTCGTCCAAGAGCACGTCGCTCAATCCGGCGATGGCGGTCAAGATGTTGTTGAAATCGTGAGCGACCCCTCCGGCGAGGCGACCGATGGCTTCCATTTTTTGAGACTGCCTGATCTGGAACCGTCCGGCGTTGAGGGTGTCTTTGGTGCCCAGGATTCTCCCGGTTTCGATGAGGACCAACCCGAGGCGATCCTTGGTGATCTCAAAGGCGGTGACGTCGAAACCGACCGCGTCATCTGAGCCGGGGATCTCGAAGCGGCGGGTGGTGTGCTTCGCGAGCACGGTCTCCATTTGGGAGAGATGGGCTGCGGTGATCCCGGGTACCACCTCTTCGAGGCGTTGTCCCACGAGCTCGCTGCGGTTCATCTGGGCGATGGATTCAAAAACCGGATTGGCCTCGATGAGCCGGAAGATCCTACGCACCGGCCTGGAACCCACCTCGCATGCGTAGACTGAAAACCCGAAGGTTGCGTCGTCGAAGAGTGACGTGTACAGCCTCCGAGGTGTCGCTTGAAAGGAGCTGTGGGCGCGCTTCAAGAGACTATCGAGCACGGCGCCGTCGACGCCCCTGTTTAGGATCTGCTCGGCGGCGATATAACTCGCATTGGGCAACAAAACATCGCTGTCGACGATGTGACGGTAGGCGGTGAGAATCGTCGACTGGTAGAGAGGCGGCATTTCGGAGGGGACGCACCCTGCGAAAATGGCGCGCAGCCCCCGAAGCGACTGTATCACCTGGGCCTGGAAGACGCTCAAGTCCTCACGTGGGACGTCCGCGTGCCACGAATCGAAACAAACGAGAACCACGACGCCCCGATCCGTGGCGCGGATGGCGTCCTCGACCCAGCCGGTCAGGCCGGCGGCGGCCTCCGCGGGGTCGAAGGGGCTGCCTGGCTCGCACAGATCTTCGCGCCCGGCCAGATGAATATGGGTGGGGCTCGGATCCGGTTCGTCAGCGGTCTTATCCTTGAGATGCTGGAGAAGATGCGTGCACGAGAGGCCGATTATCGTGTCGCGCCGCCCGTGAGCCCCTTCGATGAGAGACGTCAAATGCTTCGACTGCCGGTCTTTTGATGTCACAAGGCACACGTGGTCGCCGTACGTCAGCTGAAAATCAGGTGAAGACGAGAACTTCGTCGATTGATTCACCACGCGGGATTCCTCTTCATGAACATGGTTTTTGTTTGTAGCGCCCCCCAGTTATTAAAAAAAGCCCGCTTCGGCCGTTTTCATAAAATACGCGCTCGCGAGGGACCGTTTTTTTTTGGCACGCAGAAAGAACAGACGATGAAAACCAACGCGATATTGCTCATCGACGAAAGCGAAGAGTTCCGAAGCCGTCTGGCGGCGAGCCTCGAGCCCCGCGGCTTTTCGGTGCTGCAAGCGATGAACATGGATGGTGCGCGAGATCACATGCGGACGACCAGCGTGAGCGTGGCCGTCGTGGACGGATTATTGTCGGGGCGCGATGGTCTCGATCTGGTGGCGCAATTGCGTTCGGACTATCCCGATCTGCAAATTGTATTTGTCTCCCACCGAATCTCGCACTTAAGCGCTCACGAGCGGCTCGCGCACAGCCTGGGCGTCGCGCTCATCTGTTACAAACCCATATCCGCACAGGAGCTTTCACTCAAGATATGCGGTCTCATGGAACCCGCATTTTGGCGCGACCGGCCGCAGCCAGGCGAGGCTTCAAAGCCGGCAGCCGGCTCGTGGCTGGGCGGGGCCCGAGGCCCACAGCTGGAAGCGGCGCGCCGCGAGTATGAGCAGAGCATTCCAGGGAACTTTCAAAAGATCGGTCAGTCTCTCATCGACGCGCGCCACGCCGGTCGAGAATGGGGAGAGCTGGAGCAGGCGCATCGGATTGCTCATACCCTGAACGGCACGGCCGGTTCCTTGGGGTTTTCGGACGTCAGCGCGGTCGCCTATGCCATGGAGAACGTCCTCAAGGAGATCGTGCGGATGAGGCGTCTGACGTCCTCCCCGCCGGCGTGGCCCTCGGTTGGCAGCGACGGTCCGGAGCTAGAGGCGCTGGAGAGCCTGTGGCCTGGGCAGACGAAAGCGGACAGAGAGCGCACGGTCGTGGCCGACGTCCTGGTGGTCGATGATGATCCCGACTTCCTCGCTACCGTGGCGGCGATGGGCAAGGAAAACCTCATCCGCGTCTATTGTGCGCCAAGCGGCGCGGAGGCGCTGCGCATCGCCCAGAACCACAGCTTGGACATGGCCATCATCGATGTCTACCTGCTCGAGAACGATGACGCTTTCGACATCGCCAGGAGCCTCCGCTCGCTCGATGGGCTCTGTGAGCTGCCCATCGCCTTCATCTCTGCGGACACCTCCCTCGAAAACCGCATCGCGGCGGCCCACGCGGGCGGCTCTCTTTTTATCAAGAAGCCGCTGTCGAGCGCCGATTTCGCGGCGGTGGCTCGCCGACTGGCCCCACTTGAGATACGGGACCGAGCGCGGCTCCTGGTCGTGGATGACGATCCCATATTTTGCACCATGGTGGCCGGGATGCTCGAGGGCGCCGGGATGCAAGTCCAGTCGCTACAGGACCCGAAACGGATCTTGGAGGTGCTGACCGACTATCGGCCCGACCTCATTTTGTTGGATGTGTTGATGCCGGATGTCAGCGGTTTCGATGTGTGCCGCGTGATGCGTTCCACCGAGCAGTGGAGGGACATCCCGGTCATCTTTTTGACCGCGAAGACCGACAAAGAGATCCTCTTGCAGTGTTTCAAAGCCGGTGGAGATGACTACCTCGTCAAGCCGACCCTGCGCGAGGAGCTGCTCGCCCGAATAAATGTCCGCCTCGAGAGGGTGCGGATGTTCCGGGAGAGAGCCGACCGGGACGCCCTAACGGGGTTGCCCACCCGTCGCCCTTTCATCGACATGCTGCGCATGCGCATCGAAGAAGGGGTTCGCTTCGACAAACCGGTCTCATTGTGCTTGATAGATCTCGATCACTTCAAGCGCGTCAACGATACCTACGGGCACCTGTCGGGAGATCGGGTGTTGTCGGGCTTCGGACATCTTTTGGGCAGCAGGTTCAGGTCGATGGATGTGCGGGGGCGGTGGGGCGGCGAGGAGTTTGTGGTGGCCTTTTACGGCGAGGACGCCCAGACCGCCCGCATGATCATCAACAGGGTCTTGGAAGAGGTGCGCGAGATGACCTTCACGGGAGACCATGGCGAGAGCTTCTCCATCACATTCTCCGCCGGTATCGCCTCGTTTCCCGAGGCAGGCCGCTGCTTCGACGAAATGTTTCGCAGGGTCGACGCCAAGCTCTATGAAGCAAAGGAGAAGGGGCGCAATCGGATTGAGGTTTGATGTGACGACTAGATGAAGTCGCGCAGGAAGGTCTCGATGGCGTCCATGGTCGGGTCTCGGTGGATGTCGGCCTCGATGGGCAGCTCGTGCAGGGCGCCTTCGAACACGATTTTTTCGCAGTTCTTGGCTTTGGAGCAGACCCAGTCCTGGCCTTCCAGCTTGACGTGTTGGTCCAAGCTCGCTTGCAGCAGCAGCATGGGGGTTTTGATCTCCCAGGCGCGCCCGCGAGCTTCCCAGGTGCCTTCGATGGCTTCTTTGATCCACTTGTTTGTGGAGCCGCCGAGGATGATGTCCTGGTTGTCGACCAGCCAATCCCGCTCGAGTTTCCAGCGCGTGTAGCTCGAGGTCACCCCGCACTCTTCGAGGCTCCAGGTGGTTGGATCAAAGGGACCCTGCCCGGGGGCGTAGTCCGAACCTTTGCCGGTGACGGCGTTCCAGGTTACGACGCCGTAAGCCGCGAACTCCGGATAGGGCGCGGTGTTGATCTTCACCATGGGAGACGTGAGCACGACCCCCGTCAGATCCTCGGGATAGCGCTCGGCGTAGACGGTCGCTATGGCGCCGCCCATGGACTGGCCGTGCATGAAGACTTTCTCGTGGCCGTCGGCCAGGACGATGGTGTCCACGAGAGTCTTGACGTCGTCGACATAGCGGCCGAAATTTTTGACGTAGCCCTTGTGGCCGTCGGGGATCATGCGCCCCGAGGCGCCCTGACCTCTGTGATCCATCGTGTAGATGGTGAGGCCCAGGTGACGCAGGTCGTAGATGAATTCGTAGTAGGTGTAGTAGCTCTCGGTGCGGCCGTTGAGGATGACGAGCGCCCCGGCCGGCTCTTGCCCCGGCTCGAGGATGGGGTCGACCACCATGTAAGCGATTGGAACGTCATCCACTCCCATGAAGGTGCCCTCATAGGAATTCTGCTCGATGGTCGGTATGACGACCGAGTAGAATTCCGTCTCCAGGTTGTCCTCTTGGATGGCGTGGGCTTGGTGCGCCGCGGTCAAGAAAGCGAGCGTGTAACAAACAGTCCAGAGTCTTTTTAGCATCTTCATTACCTCCCCTGAATTAGGAAAAATGGGTTAAAAAAGCGTCACCAACGTACACACTGGCTCTGCCTGATGCAAGAATAAAAAACTCTATGAGCCGATGTTTTTGTCGCGTTGTTTGCAATTATTTTTCGAAGAAGCGAAGAAGATTCGATTCTCATCGATGTTTTCCCTGACGGGGGCCCCTGCTCGTTTTTGCGGCCGCCGGGTTTTTCCCGTGTTGACCGCGGTGGTTGCTTGATGCGATGAACGAAAACGTCTGGAGGCAGATATGAAACTACTCGGTGTCTTTGGGGCTGCGCTCGGAGCGCTCTTCGGTATTGCCGGTTCGGCGCAGGCGGAAGTGGACGTGGACTTCGGCGCTTTTCTACAAAACGATGTGCGCGCCGCGGTGGCGCGGATAGACGAGCCGGGGATCGCCCGCAACGAGACCATCTTGGGCGCGAACATCAACGCGGAGCTGTTCCCCGGGAAGCTGCGGCTCATCGGTGATCTTCGCTTTATCTGGAGGGGTTATACCCGTGACACCGCCTTCGAGGGGCTGACGAATCGCTCGGTGGTCGCGCCCTACTATCTGGAGAGTCACGCCGCCTACTTGGAGATCTACGAGCTCGTTCCCCGGGTCGATCTGCGCATCGGTCGCCAGATAGTGAATTGGGGCGCCGCGGACATGTTCAACCCCACCAACAACCTAAACCCCCTCGATCTCGAGGATCCGCTGATGTTCGGCGAAAACATCGCCAACGAGATGATTCGGGCTGACTGGTATCCCGCGGACGGGGTGGTGGTGACCATGGTCGTCGTGCCGGTCTTCGAGCCGGCCATGCTGCCGGCGTCTGCGCTGTTGGCCATCGGCGATCCCTCCAGTGAGTTTCCGTACAGCGATCCCCAGGTGAGGCTGCGGGGCGAGAACCTCAGAAAGATCTGGCTGCGCGCCCCGGACCGGTACGTGATCGAGCAGCCCGGTGTGCGGGCTCAGATGCCCTCTTTGTCCTTGAAAAATGTCCAGGCCGGCGCTCGGGTGCAGTGGACCATGGGCATCTTTGACATGTCGCTGTCTTACTACGAGGGGCGCGACGATATCCCCGTGGCCAAAAAGACCGTCTCCCACCGCTTCGAGACCGGCGAAAAAGCGCCCGACGGCCTCGACAAGATAGGTGTGCAGACCGACGTGACCCTGGTCTACCCGCGCATGAGGGTGGCGGGCTTCGACCTGACCGGCGCGCTGCCTTTTCTCGACGACATGGGGGTGTGGTTCGAGGGCGCGTTCTTTTTTCCCGAGCGCGTCGACATGACGTTCGACATCAAGGAGGTCGTGCCCAGCGCCGCGGTCGTAAGGGGCCAGACGGTGAGCGAGAGGCCGTTTTTCAAGTTCACCGCGGGCGGCGACTACAGCCTCGGAGAGCACATCCTCGTCAACGCCCAGTTTGTGAGGGGGTTCGCGAACGAGTTCGGCGCTGAAAAGCTGAACAACTACATCGTCGCCGGGTTCGATTTGAAGCTCCTGCAAGAGCGTCTGCTCCTCAGGCTGTTTGGGCTCGCCGAGCTGCCCCATGAGGACGACGATGTGACCCTGGACAGCGATCGGGACGGCAGACCCGACCTATTGATCCGGGGCGCCACCAATGACGGCACCATCTGCTCCTATGTCATCTACCCCCAGGTGACCTACAAGCCCTTGGGGTCCTTGGAGTTGACCCTGGGCGGCTATTTTCCCCTGGGTCACCAGGAGTCCCAGTTCGGTCAAAGAGCGGCCGGTCCCTCTTTGGCGTTCTTCCGAGCGCGGGCGTCCTTTTGACGGGATCTGCGAAGGCCTCGCCGCAAAACGTTCCACGCCTTTTCAAAGAGGAGTCGGACGTCTCCCT
>JAABTR010000331.1 GCA_011389755.1 Deltaproteobacteria bacterium
GTCGATGTCGGTGAAAATGGGAGAGTAGCACTCCCAGTCGGCCTCGCAGTCGTCGTTCGAGAAGCAGAACTCGAGGCAGATGCTCCCATCGGCCCCGGTGGTGACGCAGGCCAAGCCGTCATCGCAGTCGAGTGAGGTGTCCAAGGCGGGGTCGCACTCCTCGCCCTGCCGTTTTTCATTCGAAGGAAAGCAACCGGTTGAGCTGAGGCTCGCGTACCAGCAGGCCTCGCCCGGGTCACACTCCCCGCCCAGGATGTCGCACGGATCGAGCGGGAAGCACGCTGCGACCTCGTCCGAGCAGTTGTCGATGATGCACGTGTTCTGGGCGTCCGGATCGGCGATGCTCCCGCATTTGTCGATGGCGCAGCTTTGTAAGCTTCGAAATTGATCCTGCCCGTCATCTGTTCCACGCAAAAAGCAGTCGTTCACGCAGGTGGTGTCTTCGGGGGCGCATGGGCCCATGCAGTCGTTGATTTCCCGGCAGCTCAAGGTCTGGCAGACCCCGTTGTCGCAGGTGCCGTCTGACCGGCAGGCGTCATCGCACAGGCAAAAGGAGGCGTCGTCCCGGCAGTCGGGGGCTTTCCCGTCCATGGTCCCCGATATCCAAGGCCCATAGGCCGACACCCTGGTTTGGGCCGAACCTTCGGCGCAGGAGGCGTTCAGTGTGACGGAGTTGACGCCGATGACGCGCCACTGCCCATTATACTCATACAGCCCCGGACCTCCTGAGTCGCCGAAGCAGACCGCCGAGGCCGCCGCCTGGGTGTAGTAGCGACTCATCTCGACCGAGTCGATGGGGATCGTGGCCGAACGCTTCACGCCCGAGCCCGTGCCGCCGCCGCTGCCGTCGCTCGCAAAGACGCCATATCCGACGTACAGCGCCGATTCTGAGCCGAGATAGGAGATCGTCGCTGTGTTGTAGGGATAGGTCTCTACGTCGGTCGCCGGTTCTGAAAGATAGATGAGACCTATGTCGTTGTAGTTGCCGTTGTCTCCGGTGTAGGCGTAGTGCGTGAAGAAGGCCCCGGCCTGGTAGAATCGGCCGCTCGGCTCTTTGTAGTTATTGACCGGGCGGGCGTCCGGCCCGACGTAAAATTTGGTGGTCGCGGCGGTGGGCTCGAACGTGACGCCTCCGGACGCGTGGGGCGTCAGGCAGTGGGCCGCGGTGAGGACCCAGTGCTCGTCGATGAGGGTCCCCGTGCAGAAGGGGCCGGCATACGCGGATGGGTAGTGCAGCGTCAGCGCGCCGACCCCTTCCCAGCTGGACTCTACCGCGCCGTTGATGATGGCGGCCGGAGGCGAAGCGCCGTGGCCGCTCGGCAGCGCGTCTTGGGGATTTTGGCACGAGACCGCGAAAAGCAAAGCACATATCGAGGCGAGGGTGACAGTTCTATTCATCGTGTTCATCATTCTCCTTGCTCCGTTTCTATCGGGGCCGATCAGTCCTTTAAAGATGTTATTATTATCCTCGAAGCGCACAAGAGAAGATTTCGCCCGAGGATGCGCGGCGGCACTTGAGCGCGTGGAAGATGTTTCGATGATCTGCCCTAAAAAGGCATGGCTAAGAGGACGGGAGCGGCGTTGATGAGAAGCTGTAATGCGGTCTGGATGATGGTGGCGATGTTCATGTGCTCGCTGACGGCGAACGCTCACGCGTCAGGGGCTGAGACCACCGAAAGCGGAGTGTCCGAGCCGGGGGTGGAGGCGGAGGTCTCCCCTCGGGGAGGGGAAAAGTTGCTGGATATTGATCACGTTTTCGGGGGTCGCTACGGGCCCTGGGGATTTATGTACGAGATTGGGGCAAAGCACGAGTGGATGTTCTTTCCCGATTCCCAAAACCGCGTCCTCAATCAAGCGCACCTGAGCGCGGGCGCCGTTGTCCGATGGTCGCCTTCGTTTATCACCTACGGTCCCGCGGTGACTATCGCGCCGCTGACCATATTCAAGGTCGAGCTC